>CAYMLM010000018.1:0-20500 GCA_964391385.1 uncultured Papillibacter sp. | reverse complement strand
CACGCCGGGCTCCGGGCGGGTTTCCTCGGCGCTCTGGCACGGCGGAGCCATACGGAAATCACGCCTGTTTCAGCGGCCTTCAGCGGGGACGTGCGCGTCAATCTCGGACTCTTCCAAAGCGGACTGCGATTCAACTATACGCGGGAGGAGTATGTCAGTCATCTGTCGGCCATTCGGGACCTGATGCGCTCCGAGCCGAATTATCACCTCAAGCCGCTGGGCTCGGCGCCTTTCCGAAACCTTGAGATCCTTCAGAAAGCAAACGCCGAAACACTCGTGTCAATCATCGACGCCCCGTCCGTCGCGTTTGCGATGCGTCCGGCGCTGATGACGGCGGCTTTTTGCAGCTTCCTTGACGAGCTTGGCAGAAAAGCGCTGACATCCGCCAGATCGGAAACCGTCGGGCTGCTGGAGAAGCTCATTCTTTCATAGGGATCGGCGGCTGTTTCTCCTAGTACCGCAATATGTCGCAGAATGTCTCGATTGCCGTCCTGGCCTGTTCGTAATTGACGGTCTGCTGATCGCTCTCGACCTGCAGGCTCGGGATGCCGGCCGCGTCCAGCATGCGCTTCAACGGCACGTAGTCGTACTCTTCCGGGTCGCAGAACTTTGTCTGGGTGAATAGCACGCCGTCGGCTCCGCTGTCTTTGACGAGCTCTATGAGCATTGTTCCGCGGTATTTCTGCGGGTCGAACAGCATGGGGCAGCCCTCGATCTCCCCGATCTGCCGCGCCATGCCGACGACGGGGTCGTCCGTCTCGGGTACGTCGGTATTATACCGGATCGATTCGTGCGTCACCGCGTCCCGCACGACGGCGACGCCGCAGGCGTCGAGGATTTGAAGCAGCGCCGAGCTGTCGGCGATCACGCCGCTCGTCACGACCTTCGGGCCGTTAAACGCCGGCGGCGTCTGCGCTTCGATCAAATCCGCCAGTTCTTTTACAAGCGCCAGATGCGCTTTCACATCCATGAAATAGCCGCTTTTATAAACGGCGTTGCGGTCCGACGGCTTCAGAAGACCCGGGCGGCGGCAGGCCGCCTCGGCAAAGCGGCGCATCGCGGCCCGCCGCTCGTTAAAGATGCCGACGGCGTTCGCGATCGCGGCGTCCGTGATCACAGAACCGGCCAGCTCTTCGAGCCTGGCCCTGATCTTTCTGTACTGCGACGCGGTGAACTCGACGCCCGCCGACGTTTTCCGGTTCTGCGCGTGCGCAACGGGAATGACCGGCACGTTCGGCACGGCGTAGCGCCAGTTGCCGTCCATGCCCTTGAGGCTGTCGCAGACAATCGGGATCATGACGGCCGCAAGCCCGTCATACGCGCCCCGGATGCCCAGCTCGAGCGTCGTCTGAAGGATGGAGCAGATAAAGGCCGGCCAGTACCGCTTGGCCTCCGGGGCCTGCATCTCCGCTCCCCACAGGCCGAAGGGGACCATGCCGGCGGCGTACACGAGCTCCTCCGGGCAAAAGCACGGCATACAGCCGATCACCTTTTTGCCCTCGGAGATGAACTGCTCGAGCTGCTTTTTCGGATTGTTTGAAATATCCCGCAGCCCGGCAAGAATTTCGTCCATTCTATTCACGGCCGGCTTCCTCCTTACGGCGCTTGTTTTCCGCCATGATCTCAACGAGGCCCTGGATGCGCGTTAAATACTGCGCCTCCGAAAAAGCCCGGGGGTCGGACTGGTCGCCGTCGAACACGACCGTCGGGATACCCACCGTTTCGCGCAGCTGGCGCTCCATCTCATAAAGCGCCCCGCTCCAGTGCTTGCAGCTTCTGTTCATGTGGAACACCGCGCCGTCGACCTTATTCTTGACGGCCTCGACCACGCGCAGCTCCAGCTCGCGCTCAAAGCAGTTGGAGTTGGGTACGTAGGCGTAAGCGGCCATGAGCTCGTCCACGTTGCCGTAAAGGAAGCTGAAGGCCGGCCCGTAAATGGTGGCCGTCACGTTGACGCCGAGATCCTTGAGCGTCTTGAACGTGTATCTCAGGTGCGCCCAGCAGGCGATGCCCTCGAACAGGACGCGGTATTTTTCCTCGCCCTTAAACGTCGAGGTCCCGTTTTGAACATTCTCTTCATATTCCGACGCCAGCTGCTCGAAGGCCTCGGCTCCCTCCGGGGTGCCGCGCGCCACACAGGCCACGGCCATGTTGTTGAAGATGTCAAATCCCGAAAACGGCGACGGCGTGTACTTCATGTAGTCCACGGCCTTCAGCCACGCCTTCGAGCTGCGCTGGGAATTGGCCATGACCTCGCGGAACCGGTCCTCGTCCCACTTCTTCCCCGTCAGGTCCTCGAGCTTCCTGACGCAGTCGTCAAACTGCGCGCGGATGTAGCGGACGCGGTCCCGGTCGCACGTCCCGGCGTCCAGATGCGGTATATCGATGAGATACAGCGGAATATCGAGCTCCACGGCCAGATTTTCATACCACTTGATCATGCAGTTGCAGATATTGTTGCAGCAAAGCAGGAAATCCGGCTGCGGGATATTGAGCTCGGGACACTCCTTCAGGTCGGCATACGCGAAGTTGATGCGCGAATACGAGCAGAGGTCGCCGGAATAGCCCATGGCCTCGGCATATTCGCACAGGCGCTGTCCCCCGCCCTTCGCGCCGACGGCCGCCCCGTGGTTTTCGGGGTAGACGACGCAGATGCCGAGCGTCGTCGGGATCTCCTGCGGAAAGTTGGACGCGCACCAGCCGACCTTTTCGCCCCGCCTTTTGGCCTCCCAGGCATCCTCGGTCGCCTGGTCTGCGATGTCCCGGAGCCACTCCTTGGCAGACTTTCTGTTTGCGTTCTCATTCGTCACGACTGCTTCTCCTTTCCGGTCTGCTCATAAGCCAGGCAGGCCGCGCCGAGCGCGCCGGCCAGCTGCGAGTACGGATGCGTGTGGACCGCCAGGCCCAGCTCCGCCTCCAGCGCCCGCACGACGCCGGGGCTTTTCGCCACGCCGCCCGTCATAAACAAGGGCTCTTTGATACCCAGCCGCTTGAGGAGCGACGCGCCCCTGAACGCGACGGAGCGGTTGATCCCGGCTGCCAGGTCCTCGGCGCTCACGCCGCCCGACAGCTGGGAGATGACTTCCGATTCGGCGAAAACGGTGCACGTCGAGCTGATCCTCGCGGGCTTTTCCGAAGACAGGCCGAGCGTTCCCAGCTCGGACAAGTCCTTTTCCATGATCCGCGCCATCACCTCCAGAAACCGGCCCGTCCCGGCCGCGCATTTATCGTTCATGACGAAGCCGCCGAGTCTGCCGCCCGGCAGCACGGCAAGCGCCTTGGCGTCCTGTCCGCCGATATCGAGAACGGTACGGACCTCGGGGTACAGCCGATACGCGCCGCGCGCGTGGCAGCTGAGCTCCGTAAAAACAAAGTCCGCTTCTTTCCGGGTATTGCGTCCGTACCCGGTCGCCGCCGTTGCCCCCATCTCGCTGAGCGCGAGCCCCGCCGATTGAAGCGCGGCTTCGACGGCGCGCGCCGGTCCGCTCGTCCCCGTGCCGGCCGGTATGACAGCCTCGCCCATGATTTCTGCCCCGTCGCGCAAAACGACGCATTTCGACGTCGCGGAGCCGATGTCTATACCCAACGTATAAATCGCCGTGACCTCCCTTTCGTTTTGACTGTCGGCCGGTCCGGCGGGCGACCTTGCTCATCCGCCGGCTTTTTCCGCATAGCCGTCGACTGTTTAGCTGCCGTCAGTATATGATGTCCGGCTTTATGTTTTCCGGCTTGTTCTCCGTGGCCTCGGGCTTGGGCTTGGGCTCGGAGCCGAAGCGCATCGTGATCGAACCGTCCGGAAGACGCACGCCAACCATATCGCCGCGCATGCGGACAAATTCGTGCTTCTCGACGTCGTCCTTTGACGCCTCGGCCAGAAACGCCCAGTAGCCGTCGGGTGCTTTGTCAAGCGGCACGCCGTCGTCGATCATAGCCTGACGCACAAGCCGGCCGTCCAGGTCGCGCGGGCGGCTGCCTTCCTTCAGGCACAGCTCGGCCGCGATTCCCGCCGCCTGCCCGGTCGCCATGCAGATCGTGATGATGCGCACGGCGGCCATCGCGTGGAAATCGGCCGAGACGCAGCGCCCCGCGACAAACAGGTTGTCGACCTTGAGCGGTACGATAACCCGGTACGGGACCTCGCAGTACTGGGTGAAGTTTGTATAGACCGAATAGGAGTCCTCCTCCGGCGGGCAGAACGGGTGCATTGCCTTGTCGCAGGGCTCCTTGAGATTGATCGCGCCGGGAATCGGCTGCTTCGAATGGATATGGTGCCTGAATCCCCAGTAGCGGCTCGTCGGGTGGTGCGTGTCGTAGATTTCCGGGAATTTCGCGATGCTGTCCTCAAATTTCGTGCCGGCGGCGATATCGGTATCCTTCATGATATATTCGCCGATGATGCGCCGGGAATCCCGGATGCCGGGAAGCGACCCCAGCCCCGTCAGCCGGCAGTTTTCAAAGCCGGGCACATACTTGCGGTAAACCTCCACGAGCCACAGGTTCTGCTGATGCTGCTCGACGATTTGGCGCGAGAGATCCTCCGCGTCGAGATTGTGGTTATAGTAGCTGTGCGCCACGTTGAAGGTCACGTCCGCGCGCTCGTCCGGCGTGCCGGGGACCTGGTAAATGAGCCCTCCCGGGAAGATCGGATACGGCAGGTCGCCGTTTTCGACGGCCTTATCCATCATCGCGCAGGCCAGCCCCATCTTTCTGGAGTCGCTGTTGCTTTCAGCCCACTGCTTATTCGCCGCGCGGTATTTTGCCATGTCGACGTTTGACATCCGGATGCCCATCGTGTGCGCGAGATTGAGCCCCATATACTCGGCGTTGCCGACGTCGTACGGCACGCCCGCCGCGGCCGCGATGTCCCCGTCGCCGGTGGCGTCGATAAAAATACGGGCCTTGATCTCGCACCGGCCTGATTTTGAGTAGCAGACCACGCTGTCGATAGCCGCGCCGTCCATGACGACGTCGACGGCATGCATGCCGTAAAGGATGCGGCACCCGGACTGCAGCAGCATCGTTTCCATCTCGAATTTGCAGCGTTCCGGGTCCACGGCCGGCGTGTGCGGCGTGTCGTAGAGAAAGCCCTGCTTATTCAACCGGTCCAAAAGCTCCTTGCACAGCCCCTCGATGATGCCGGCCGGTCCCGTGACGTAGCCGTTCGTCATCAGTCCGCCCAGGCTGTTCATGTTCTCGATCAGGAGCGTGCGCAGGCCTCTGCGCGCGGCGGTAATCCCGGCCGCGACGCCCGCGCAGCCGCCTCCGATCACAAGAACGTCCACATTGTACGCATTCATATATGTACCTCCTTTTTCTTATATTATAAACCATAATCGGTCAAACGCAATGACACACGGCAAATGCCATATGGTCGGCACCGCGCGGCGGATGTACGCAGCGGCTTCAGATCGCGCAATAAACAAAGCGGCTCTCGCGCTTTTTTGCGTTGGAGTCCCGGCGGCTCATGGTATTATGTACATATGCGAAAAAATATGTTATAAAGATACGGTGGAAATAATACCGACGATACTGTTCGGAATTTATGGGAGGATCAATGGATACGCTGCAGTCGCTTTTCTCCGGCATCTTTGAATTTCACTGGCAGTTTCTGATCATGTATGCCATAGGAGGCATCCTCATATACCTCGCGATCGCGAAGGATTATGAACCGATGCTCCTGCTGCCCATCGGCTTCGGGGCGATTCTGTCAAATCTCCCCCTCAATACCGTCTGGCTGATGGACGAGGGTCCGGGCGTCCTGAAGATTTTTTTCGAGGCCGGAATTCTCACCGATATCTTCCCCGTGCTCATCTTTATCGGGATCGGCGCGATGATGGACTTCCGTCCGCTCTTTTCGACGCCCAAGATGGTGTTTTTCGGGGCGGCGGCTCAATTCGGGATCTTTGCCACGATCTTCGCCGTACTCGGACTGGCACAGCTGTTCCCCGCGCTTGGGGATAACATCGTCCAGCTCGGCCGAAGCCAGGAGATCTTTAAGGACGCACCGGCCCTGGAGATCCTCATCAAATCAGCCGCTTCAATCGGCATTATCGGCGCCGCCGACGGGCCGACCTCCATTGTGGTGGCCGGCAAATTCGCGCCCCAGCTGCTGGGCCCCATCTCCGTCGCGGCGTACTCCTATATGGCTCTTGTGCCGATTATCCAGCCGCCCATCATCCGGGGGCTGACGACAAAAAAAGAGCGTGCCATACGTATGGATTACAATGAGAAAAAGGTCAGCAGGATCACGATGATTCTCTTCCCCATTCTGGTCACGGTAATCTTTGCGATTATCGCTCCCATCAGCGCGCCGCTCATCGGGCTTCTGATGTTCGGAAACCTGATCAAGGAAAGCGGCGTCCTCGAAAGGCTCAGCAAAGCCGCGCAGAACGAGCTGTCCAACATCGTCACGCTGCTGCTTGGGATCACAATCGGCGCGACGATGGAGTATTCGGCTTTTCTGCAGCCGGTCACGCTCGTCATCATCGGCATCGGGCTGGTCGCCTTCGTTTTCGACACGGTGGGCGGCGTCCTCTTTGCCAAGCTTCTAAACCTCTTCTCGAAAAAGAAGGTCAACCCCATGGTTGGCGCGGCCGGCATATCCGCGTTCCCGATGGCGGCCAGGCTCGTGCAGAAGATGGCAAAACAGGAGGATCCCACGAACTTTGTGCTCATGCAGGCGGCAAGCGCCAACGTGGCGGGGCAGCTCGGCTCGGTGGTGGCCGGGAGCATGATCCTGGCCCTTGTGCCCATGCTGCTCGCGCGATAAAAACAGGAGGTCGTTATGGATAGCTTATTGCTCGCCCTGGAGCTGACGGGGTACGGACTCGGAGGCGTCTTCCTGTCCCTTATTTTACTGTATATTCTCATCCGCGTCACGCGCAACGCGTTTGTGAAGAAGGATAAATAGACAAGAGAGCTGGGCATTTTTCCGGCACCTTGTATAATGATCAAGCGATGATTAAAAACGAAAGATGGCAGACACGTTTGTGCCTGCCATCTTTCGTTTTCTTCGGCAAATATTGCTGCACAACATACAATCCTGTCGCGGGGCGCGTTTTACTGCTGCCCGCAGACTGCGCTCCTGACGGTCCGCGGCCTGTGACGATCTGCGTTGCTGCGGCGAAAAGCTCACTCAGGCGATACATACCGCTTAAGCTGACGGCATAAATTTACTCTGGAGCCGGCGCCGATTTGAGGCCGGCCCGGGATTTTCATATCACATGCTTTAAAACGCGTTTTGCACAAGGTAATGCATGTACGGTCATGTACATGAACAATCGGTCACTTTATAATTTTATGTTAGTACTGTTTCTGACCCGGCGGCTTCATCGAAGCAGAATAAACAGCTCAGGAGAACCGAATATATGGCATCTTTCAACAGCTATAAGCATTTGTTTACGCCCATCCAAATAGGCCGCACAACATATAAAAACCGCGTTGAGTTCTCCCCCATGGTCTGCGATATGACCAATTCCCTCGGAGAGCCTTTGGAGGGTTATATCGACTTTATCGAGCAGCAGGCCGAATCCGGCGTCGCCGTCATCCACATCGGCGCGACGCCCGTCAACTGGGAAACGGCGCCTGACCATCCGGCGGAAATCGACGTGACGGACGACCGCAAGGTGGGCGGTCTCGTCAGGATGGCCGAGGCTGCGCATCGGCACGGCGCGAAGCTTTCAGTCGAGCTGGTCCATGCGGGCCGCGGCGCGGACCCGGCGGCCTGCACGGAGACAATGATGCTTGCGCCCAGCAATTTCACGCTGCCCGGCCGCGGCAGATACATAAAGGAAATGGATCAGCACGACATCGAGCACACGGTCGACTGCTTCGCGGACTGCGCCGACCGCCTCAAACGCTGCGGCTTCGACGGCGTGTTGATCCACGGCGCGCACGGCAACCTGCTGGGACAGTTTCTCTCCCCGTACAGCAATCACCGCACGGACATGTACGGCGGCAGCTTTGACAACCGCTGCCGGTTCCCGCTCATGGTCCTCAAGGGCGTCCGGGAGGCCGTGGGGCCCGATTTCGTCGTGGAGCTGCGGATCAGCGGCGACGAGATGATCGAGGGCGGCATGAGGATCGGCGAGGTGATCGAATTTTTAAAGACAGCCCAGGAGCACATCGACCTTGTCACGATCTCCTGCGGCATGATTGTTGATCAGAAAAAAAGCTTTTACTGCATGCCCCCCTATTACCACCCGAAGGGCGCGAACGTCCCTTTGGCCAGGCAGGTCAAGCAGTGCCCCGACATCCGCATCCCGGTCAGCGTTGTCGGCGGCATCGTGACGGCCGAGCAGGCGGACAGGATCATCGACGAGGGCAGCGCCGACATGGTCGCCAT
Source organism: uncultured Papillibacter sp. (assembly GCA_964391385.1). Lineage (GTDB taxonomy): Bacteria > Bacillota > Clostridia > Oscillospirales > Oscillospiraceae > Sporobacter. The sequence goes on along the minus strand of CAYMLM010000018.1, from coordinate 12,156 downwards.
CGCCAGGGCACTTCTCAGCGACCCCGACATGCTCAACAAGTCCTACAGCGGCGAGCCGGAAAAAGTGACGCCATGCCTCCGATGCTGGAACTGTATCGGAGGCGTGGGCAACCATATCCACTGTGCCGTCAACCCGAGGCTGGGCCGCAATTACCGCTACTCGAGGCCGTGGCCGGCGCAGATTAAAAAGAAGGTCGTCGTGGTCGGCGGAGGCATCGCGGGGACGCAGGCCGCGCGCACGCTGACGGAAAAAGGTCACAGCGTCGTGCTGTTCGAGAAAGCCGACAGGCTCGGCGGGCTGCTTCACGACATCAACAAGCTGCCGTTTAAGGACGATCTGCGCAGTTATACCGACTGGCTCATCCGGACAACGATGGTATGCGGCGCGGAGATCCGACTGGGCACGGAAGCCACGCCCCAGCTCGTCCTGGCGGAGAAGCCCGACGCGATCGTCGTCGCCGTGGGCGCCGTGCCGGTACATCCGCCGATTCCCGGCATGGACCGCGAGAACGTATACGGCGTTCTTGACGTGGATTCCGGACGTAAAAAGGTCTCCGGCAGGGTTGTCGTCTGCGGCGGCGGCCTGAGCGGGCTGGAATCCGCCCTGACGCTCGGCATGGAGGGCTGCGAGGTCACGGTCGTCGATATGATCCCTGAGGAGATGTTCGGCGCCGATGCCAACGCCTCGCTCAGGGGTATGCTGCTCAAGCTGCTCGACGATCACAACGTGAAGCAGATCGGCGGTCACATTGTCCGCGAGGTCGGAAAAGGCACGGTAAAGCTCGAGGGGGCAGACTGGCGTTACCTGACGCTTGAGGCCGATTATGTCGTCAACGCGCTCGGCATGGTCCCGAATCCCGCGAAGGACGTATTTTTCGAACTGACGCCGTTTGTCTACTTTGTCGGAGACTGTGACGCCGCAAAAGGCATCCTGCATGCAAACTACACCGCCTACGACCGATCGTGCAACATATGAATCCTGGAAATCAAACCCCAACCGTAGTTAATTACGTATATTCCGCGTAAAAGTCCGCGTTTTGCGGACTTTTAATATTCGCCGGGTATGCGCAATTCACCATTTATTCTCCTGTGAATTGTTGTCTTAGACAAAGAAAAGTGCTAGACTAATAAATACAGGTATAGACATGCCGACGGGAGGTAAAGTGAATGGAGGAACAACTAGTACAGGCAATGGAAGAGCTTGACGACAGCCGAGTCATGAAAGCGGTACAGCGGCTGCTGGAAGACAATACCGATCGCTTTTATATCATGAAGCTGCTGAATGAAGGGATGAAGCGGGTGGGCATCCTGTATGAAAAAGGCGATTACTTCATTGCCGACCTGATTCTTTTCGGCATGATCTACAAAGCAATCGTCGACATGCCGCAAATGCGGTTTGAGCATACGCCGGAAACGAAAATCATAGGCAGAATATTGGCCGGGACGGCAGAGGGCGATATTCACGACATCGGAAAGGATCTTTTTATCAGCATAATGACGGCAAACGGCTACGAGGTAGTCGATCTTGGAACGGACATCCCTCCCGACAGATTCGTGAATGAAGCCAAACGCCTGCTTCCCGACATTGTCGCCATAAGCGGCACAATGACCTTCTCCATTTATTCGATGAAGAAAACGATTGAGTCTCTGATCAGTAATCCGTGCTGCAAAGGCGTCAGAATTATCGTCGGCGGAAGCTGCATCGACAGGCTGATCAGCAAGGAAATCGGCGCCGACGCGTATTCCGGCGATCCGCTCGAGGGTCTGTCCATCTGCAACCTGATGATGAAAGGGTGGAGCTTAAAAAAGTGAACAATGCTTTCCAGCCTCTCTACTATACAATAGCCGAAGATTTAAGGCACAGCATCCTTGAAGGGAAATTCAATCCCGGAGACATCATGCCTTCCGTCAACGAGCTGGCGTTAAAATACAAGACGACAAGGGTCACAGCCCGAAAAGGCCTGAGCATTCTGGAAAATGAAGGCATCATATCTGTCTGGCACGGCAAGGGATACTACGTCCTTAGTCCCGAGTTTAATAAATTCACGTTGTATTACAATACAAACAGCAAGTCCTTCAATTCAAAATTCAGCAAGGTCTCAGTGATCAGGCCGACCAGCGAGGTCAAAGCCGCCATGCTCCTGAAGGACGACCAAAAGGTCATCCTCATCAGGAGAACGGTGTTTGACGGCGACAAGCCGGTTGCCTGCGACGAAAAGTATCTGACGTATGACAAAGGCCGCCCGCTTGTCGAGGAAGAAATCAAATACGCGGACCTGCCTGAGGTGGCTGCTGCAAAGGGCTCCCCCTTTGCCATACGTACGGAAATGGAGATCGGCGCCGAGCTGGGGGCGCCTCATGTTGTCGAAACGCTGGGATGCGCCGCCGGTGAACCGCTGCTTGTCACATACAGGTACATTATTGACCAGAAAGATGCCGTCATCGGTTACGGCAAAATGTATATGCGCAGGGAATATGGCAAACTGAAGGCGATTTCCGGTTATAACTGCAGATGAGGGAGCATAAGCGTACATGCCTCCGAATAGAATTTAGTGTTCTATTCGGAGGCTTGTCTTTTGTGGCGCTGATCTGCACAGTTGTACAATTCTGATCCTATTTGTTTGTGGATTTGCGGCATTGACACAATTGTTGCGCCGGACTATACTATACATGTATATACTAGTTGATACCAGCGGGACAACTCTAATAAAGGAGATGTGAATATGGCTGATTTTGAAAAACTGAAAAAAGCAATGGGCGAGCTGGACGACGACGCGGTAATCGGTATCGTCAGGGAAATCATGTCGGAGGGTGGAAACGAAGCACAGCTGGCACTCGAGGCCTGTCAGGAGGGTATGAATATCGTCGGCGACCTGTTTCAGTCGGGCGAATACTTTGTTGCCGACCTGATATTCGCCGGCGATCTGATGACGCGCGCGATGGACATCATCAAACCGGCACTGACAAAATCTACCGGCGGCAGAGTCGGGCGGATGATCTTCTGCACCGTGAAGGGAGACCTGCACGATATCGGAAAAAACATCGTCAAAGCGATGCTGGAAGCGGGCGGCTTTGAAGTCATCGACCTGGGCATCGACGTCGCACCGGAAACGATCGTCAAGGCGTCAATGGACAACGATATAAAAATCGTTGCCCTCAGCGGGGTCCTGACGCTTGCGATAGACTCCATGAAAGCAACTGTGGAAGCATTTAAAAAGGCCGGGATGCGCGACAACGTCAAAATCATTGTGGGCGGCGCACCGGTAACTGCCGAGTACTGTAAAGCGATAGGGGCGGACGATTGGTCGGTCAACGCTGCGAAAACGGTGAAGATCTGCCGCGACTGGGCAACCGCGGCATAGGAAAGGAGAAGCTATGACGAATCAGGAACTACTCGACTACAGGAAACAGATTATCACCGACGCCGTCAGAATGACAAAAAAGCCCGACAGGACGCCTCATTTCGCAAATTTTTGGACCTGGAAAATTCTTGACTCAGGCCGCAGGCTGAGCGAGGTGCTTCACGACTGGAAGTTGCTGGAGGACTGTACGATCAATTTCCAGAAAAAATACAACTTCGATCTCTGCGTGGATGACGGCGTACGCAATCCGGTTCTTGTCATTGAGCCGATCGGCGAATCCTCGTACGAGATCAACGACGAAGAGGAAATCATCAATATCCGTGACAGAAGCATGATGGAGCCGGAAGACTACGACCTCCTGACGGAGAATTTTATGAAATTTCTGTGGGAAGTCATTCTCCCGAGGAAAGCCAGCCGGTTTAACAGCAGCCTCACGGTCGAAGAATTCGGAGAGGTCATCAGGCAGTTCAACCTGATGGGGCAATGCACGCAAAATATCACCAGACGGCTCAAGGAGGAATGCGGCGTCCCGCAGGGCCTGATGTCGTCGTCGCAGGCTCTGTTCGGCTTCGAGATGCTGTTTAATTTTTTCAGGGGGATACAGGGCATTTCGTATGATATGCGCAAATATCCTGATAAAGTCAAAACGGCCATAGCCGTTCTTGAGGCCATGTTCCTGGATCCGGCGCTCACTCAGTTGTCAAGCGGCACCCTGCCCATATCTGATAACAACGTCTTCCCTGCCATCGGCGCTCTATTGGGGCACACGATCGTCAGCACAAAGCAATGGGAGCTTTATTATTGGCCCTCCTTTCAGAAGCTTTGCGATGCCGTCGTAAAAGCCGACGTCATATGCTACATATTTGCCGAGGGGAGCACCCGGCGCTTTTGGGACTATTTTAAAGAACTGCCGAAGGGTCATTTTGCCTTCCACGTGGAACAAGACGACGTATTTGAGTTTAAAAAGGAGCTGCCGAACTGCTGCGCTGTAGGGGGTATGCCGACAAGCCTTCTGGGCGGAGGCACAAAGGAGCAGTGCGTTTCCTACGCCAAGCATCTCATAGACGAACTGGGCGGCGAAGGCTTCATCCTCAGCCAGAATAAAATGATGTCCTTCCGCAACGACGCCAATCCCGAGAATCTGAAAGCAGTCTGCGATTTTGTTCGCGAATACAGGTTATGACGACATATGATTGGAGGTTATTCTATGGACAACGAACAAAAAATTGACATAACCAAATTCCCCGAGGGCTTCAACGAGGTCATCAAGACACTTGACTTCCTTCCGGATGATTATAATGTGCGCTGCGCTTATCTGCTGGGCATTACCTTTTCGCTCATGACTTCCTGAAGGATGAAACGGCCCGTTTTTGAAGCAATCAAGGTTCGTATTAAATCTGCCGTGCCGCCGGCCGGAAGCGGCTATAGCGGAGTATGGGAGCGACTTCCCATACTCCGCGAAATTTGGAGTTGTTATGATTATTATCGGCGAGAAAATCAACGGGGCAATCCCCTCCGTTAAAAAAGCGATTGATGAAAGAGACTGCGATTTTATCGCGCAGCTTGCTATAAGTCAAAGAGATGCCGGGGCTGATTACCTGGACATCTGCGCCGGTACAAGCCCGGAAAGAGAATACGACGCGCTGAGGTGGCTGATTGATACCGTCCAGACTGCTGTGGAAACACCCTTGAGCGTTGACAGCCCGAATCCGAGGCTGTTTGAGCGCCTCCTGCCTTTCGTAAAGAAGCCCGGCCTGGTCAATTCCGTTTCGGGAGAGGGAGACAAAACGGACGTCATATACCCGCTCCTCAAAGGCAGCGACTGGAAAGTCGTCGCGCTGACATGCGATGACAGCGGCATCTCCCCGGACCCGGAGATCAAGTTCAGCATCGCGAAAAGTCTTGTTGAAAAGGCGGATGCCGCTTCGATCGGCCAAAGCCGTATTTTTGTCGACCCGCTCGTATTGGCCCTGTCCGCCGTCAACAATGCGCTTGTCACTTTTATGGACGCAGTCCGTAAGATAAAAAAGGAATTTCCGGGCGTTTATATCACGTCCGGGCTTTCGAACATCTCCTTCGGAATGCCGTGCAGAAAAATCGTCAACCTGAATTTTCTCGCTCTGGCGATGTCGGCCGGTATGGATTCGGCAATTGTGGACCCGACAAAACGCGAAATCTGCGCCACGATCCTTGCCGTTGAAGCATTGTTGGGAAAAGACGCCTTCTGCCGGAAATACAATACCGCCTACAGGAAAGGTCTTTTCGGGGAGGCGGCAAAGCCTTAAGCCGGACGGCCTTGCGATCTGCACGATATCGCTGTAAAATTTATCGGCGAACGGATACTTAAAGGCCGGAGGAGCTGATGACTTGAAAACTGTGGCGATCGCATGCAAAACCCTGGAGGAAGAGGTAAAACTGGTTCTACGAAGAATCGAAAGACCGAAACCCGAGCTCATTTGGGTGGAGTCGGGACTGCATAACACGCCTGAAAAACTGCGCGCCCGGCTGCAGCTGGAGCTCGATGGGCTCAGGGAGGTCGGGCGTGTCCTCTTGATATTCGGGATATGCGGGAACTCGGCGTTATACCTCAGGTCACGCGATTTCGAGATCATCCTGCCCAGGGTTGACGACTGCATCACACTCATGCTTGGCTCGTTTTATGAACGGCGCAAAATTTCATCGGAGGTCGGGACTTACTTCCTGACGCGGGGCTGGCTGCGAAATGAGTCGAATATTTACTCCGATTATCAGTATGCGTTGAAGAAGTACGGGAAGCGCATTACCGAGGAAATCTATAAAACGCTCCTTGCGCACTATATACAACTGGGACTGATCGATACGGGCGCTTATGATTTCGAAGAATTTCTGAAGGAAACGAAGATCATTTCGACAACGTTAGGCTTAACGCAGCGACCGATCAAAGGGACTCTTTCGTATCTGGAGCAGCTGCTCACAGGCCCATGGCCCGAAATCGCGTTTGTTACTGTGCCGAAATATCATGAGATTACGTCTTCGATGCTTGATATCTCCCAATGCAGATAAGAAGCCGGCTTTATGAGCAGAAACCGGAACGGTTTGTTTTCCATAAACTGAACTTCATATAAAAAAACATTCCGGCAAGGATATACGTGAGGTAATCTCATATGTATACGATTTTTTTACTGATCGTTGCGATCATCCTTGCTGTCTATTTCATTCCGGTAAAAGTGCGGTTTCTTCTGGATACGGACGATATGGATATGCGTGTGTCCGCGACATGGCTGTCCTTCGTCAAGGCCGACGCGCGGGTTGTCGAACGCAGGGCATTCCTGCGCGTGTACCTGTTTGGACTGAAAATTGTTTCCCGCTTTCTGGAGGGTGAAGTCAGGGACCGGCCGACAATGTCGCTCATACAGGCGATGGAGCTCCATGACGTGACCGTAAATGTCAGGTATGGTTTAAACGAACCGGGCCTGACCGGAATTTTCAACGCGGCGTTTGGATTTATCGGCACCTTTTTCCGGGGGGCCGACGTCAGGCTGTACCCCGACTATCTGCCGGACAGTGAATTCATGAGGATTGAAGCGGCCGCAAATCTGTATGCCGGACGAACTGCCGAGAACCGGATCGCAGCGAGGCATAAAACCAATCAAAAGGAGAAACGATTATGGACCAGCTCAGTTTAAACCAGAATGTGGACGCCCTGTTCAGGAGCCTCGAAAATTTTACCCAGAATGAAGGTATCATCGGCAAACCCGTTATCCAGGGCGAAAAAACATTCCTGCCGGTCGTATCGATAACGGTCGGTTACGGCGGCGGGAACGCGAACGTAAAAGGCCAGCAGAACGCGCCGGGCATGTCGTCGAACACGGGCACGGGCGCTCTCGGACTTGGCGCGAAGCTCTGCACGGACGCCGTGATTGTCATAGACAACAAAAACAACGAGAGCGTTTCTGTCCTGTCGATGAACGCGTCCAACGCAGGCGGTTTAATGGATAAAATTCCTCAGATCATCTCGGGCATGAAACAGGGGCAGGGACAAGGTCAGGGACAGTCGGGGCAGTCGTCACAAGCACAGCAATACCAGACTGCGAAGTAAAGGCTGAATACAAATCCGGAGACTCCTCAGGAGTCTCTTTTTAAGTGAGCTGCACAAATCGTGTAGGATCACCGGGTAGAAACGGCTGATACCGGATCATTTCAGAAAGGAGGTCGGGCCATGGCCGGCCACGCACTGAAAAATATCGAATTTGAAAAAGCGCTTGAATTGGGCAGCCTTGTCGAGTACCAGCCCGGTCAGGTCGTCAGCAGAACGCTCGCGCAAAACGACGCCGTCAGTCTCACGCTGTTTGCGTTCGATGAAAACGAGGAGATCAGCTCGCACAAATCGGGGGGCGACGCGATGGTGACGATTCTTGAGGGTTCGGCAGGCATAACGATCGGCTCGGAGAAATATCAGCTCGAGGCCGGGAAAACCATCGTCATGCCCGCAGGCATCGCGCACGCCGTCGCGGCAAAAACGCGTTTTAAAATGTTTCTTGTCGTCGTATTCCCGCAGTAATGGGCAAATTAATAACCAGAGGCATCTCGCAGAGGTGCCTCTGGTTTTTTTCGCGCACGCCGTCACGCCTGTCGCGTAAGCATTGGCGGGCACGGGGAAAGCGGCGTTTGACATCACACGATCTCACATGCAATTTGTATGTGGAAATAAATAATCAACTCAAATCCTTACCTGTGCTCACGATAGGCTCGGAAAAACAACTATAAAACGCCGGGCAAATTTGTTTCGCATGTCTCTTGATTCGGAATGAGACAGATGCTACCATTATAACATAATAGTACCGGGCCGGTTTGTTTTTGCTTATGACCCGGCCGGTTTTCCGTCAAATCATATAGAGGAGAGAAAAACATGACAAACAGCCCCATCGACGTCAAAGCGCATAAACGCGTGTTCAAAGCCGCCAGCCTCATGGGCCCGAGAAGCGGCATGCCCACGGTCGTCGAATCGGATCAGGACGGCAAGGTCATAAGGATCCGGCCGTTTTATTACGACGATTACGTTGACTGGGAGAGCAAGAATCCCTGGAAAATCGAAGCGCGCGGAAAAACGTTCGCTCCCCCCCGGCATACGCTCCCGGGCGTTTACTATATGACGTATAAAAAGCGCGTCTACTCGGAAAACCGCGTGCGCTATCCCCTCAAACGCGTGGACTGGGACCCCAACGGAGAGCGCAATCCGCAAAACCGCGGCAAATCGAAGTATGTCCGCATCTCCTGGGACGAGGCCACGGATATACTGGCCGGGGAGCTCATGCGCATAAAGGAAAAATACGGCATGTCGGCCCTCCTGTCGGAGGCCGATATGCACGGCGAGGGCAAACATGTCGCGCCCAGCCACGGCTGCGCGAACCGCCTGTTCTCCCTGCTGGGCGGCTATACGATCCAGATGCGCAACCAGGACAGCTGGGAAGGATACTCCTGGGGCTCCAAGAACGTGTGGGGCGGAGAGCCGGTCGGCGAGCTGCAGCCGTCCGGGAACCTGTTCCCCGATATCGCAAAGCACACCGAGCTGCTGCTCTTCTGGGGCTGCGACCCGGAGACGACGGCCGTCGGCTTCGACGGCTATATGTCCAGCCGACTGAGTTACTGGCTGCACAGCATCGGCATCAAATTCGTCTACGTCGACCCGGCGCTCAACTATTCGGGCGTCTGTCAGGCCGACAAATGGATACCCCTCCTGCCGAACACCGACGCCGCGCTTTATCTGGCCATCGCCTACGTTTGGCTGACGGAAGGTACATATGACAAGGAATACGTCAGGACGCACGCGGTCGGCGCCGAGCCTTTCTTTGACTACGTGCTTGGAAAAGCTGAGGACAGCACTCCCAAAACGCCGGCGTGGGCGTCGGAAAAGTGCGGCGTCCCGGAATGGACGATCAAGGCGCTCGCCCGCGACTGGGCGAAAAAGGTGACGAGCCTCGGCATCGGCAACGGCGGTCCCGGGATCCGCGGGCCCTTCTCGACGGAGCCGGCGCGCCTGCAGTCGATCCTCCTCGGCATGCAGGGGCTTGGAAAGCCCGGCCGGCACCAGGTCAAATTCCTCGAGTGGAACCTGCACACCGACGTGTACCCCATGCCGTACCAGGGCAAAGCGATCATCAATATCCCGCACCGCGCCGAAATCGTACGTCCTCCCAGGTCGGACGACAGGGAGACGCTTGAGATTCTGGCCAAGCAGCATGAGCTCATCCACGGCGCCGGCAAGGAAGTGGATCAGGAGGCCAACCTCAAAAAGCAGGCCGAGATACAAAAGGGACGCTATAGGCTCGACGAACTGGCCAGCAACATCAAGGAGCTTGCCGAGCTGTGCAAAACGACCGAGATCCCTCCGCAGCAGTCGATCCCCAAATGCATGATTCACGACGCGATCCTAAACGAGAAGATCGAATGGTACGGGCTGTATTCCTTCTGCGGCCCGGCCGCCGAGCAGTGGATCAAGCATGAGTTCCCGGCCAAGGGCTGCTCCAGGCTCCACATGATCTGGACGGACTGCCCCTGCATGGTGACCTGCTGGAACGACGGCTTCAATTTCGTCAAGGCGCTGCGATCGCCCGAGATCGAATGCGTCGTGGCGCAGCATCCGTGGCTCGAAAACGACTGTTATCTGGCCGATATCATCCTGCCCGTTCAGACAAAATTCGAAATGGAGGACATCTGCGACGACACGGGCGGCGGCATTTTCACATCCATCTTTCACGAATACCCCGCCTGCCCGCCGGTCGGCGAATCCAGAAACGATTTCGAATGCATCGCCGCGGTCGCCAAGAAGATCAGCGAGGACGTTTATCAGGCGTATACGGGCAACGAAAAGGCGATCGAGCGCGTCATCGAGCTGTTCTGGGAAGGCTCGGGCGTCGCGCATCTCGACACGGACGACGAGTTTCATAAAAACGATATCTTCGTGCTTCCCGCCGATCCCGACATCCAGAAGCGGCCCGTCGGCGTCCGCCCGTTCGCCGAGGATCCCGACAGCAATCCGCTGACGACGCCGACCGGCAAGCTCGAATTCACCTCCACCGCCATCCAGAAGTATTTCCCAAACGACGAGGAACGGCCGCCGTATCCGAAATGGATCGAAAAGAGCGCGAACCACGACGAGCGCCTCTCCGGCGAGCGCGCGAAGCGTTATCCGCTCCTGTGCATGTCCAATCACGGCCATTGGCGCTTCCACGCCAATCTCGACGATATCACCTGGAACCGCGAGGTGGACACGATGAAGCTCCGGGCAAAGGACGGCTACCAGTACGAGCCGGCCTGGCTCCATCCGTCCACGGCGGAAGCGCGCGGCGTCGAACACGGCGACGTCGTCAAGGTCTTCAACGAGCGCGGGACGGTCCTGTGCGCGGCCTATGTCACCGAGCGGCTTGTGCCGGGCGTCGTCTATGTCGACCACGGCTCCCGGTTTGATCCCATTGACGCCGAGACGCTCGACCGCGGCGGCGCGATCAATCTCATCACGCCGCACAAAAACATCAGCAAAAACGCGACCGGAATGGTCGTGTCCGGCTTCCTGGTGGACTTGCAGAAGGTCACGGACGCGGAGATGGACGCCTGGAAAAAGCAGTATCCCGAAGCCTTCGCCCGCAAGATTGACGATGCGGCGGGTGTATGCCTGGACAGCTGGCTGATACAGTGACCGGCAGCTTGATGCCGGCGTTTGCCCAGGCAGCCGGCCGGTAACACGCGCAGTTAACGGTTGACGGTTAAACGTAAACGACAACGAAGCAAGAGCGGGTTCAGCTTGAGACTGACCCGCTCTTTTCTTATCCGGTTCCGGCTGAACCGGCGTTCACTTATCGGGGCGTATGGTCGCTTAACCCTCGTCGAGGCTGTGCAGGGGCTTAAAATTGGGATCGTTGCTGAGCACGCGGAAATGCGAGATCCGGATCCGGCTGAACTTTCCTTTTTCGTCAAAGTCATAGACGCAGAACTGGTTGACCGCGAAATACTCGCCGCGTTTCATGGGCGACCCCTGGAACAGCGTGTCGTTCATGCAGTGGAACTCGGTATGAAACTCAACGATCATGTTTTTCTCGTCGCTGAGGAAGATGCCCAGGTTGAGAAACTCCTTGAAATTTTGATGCAGGGCCTTGTAATTTTCGATGAACTCCGCAGGGCCGTGGAGGACCTGCGGCGTCTGCGGGCCCAGCTTGAAATGATCCATGTACTCGACGGTGCAGTTGGGATTGAAATAGGAAACGACGTTATCGTACTGCTTGGTGTTGAAATACCCCTCGTAGACCATAAATTCCTCTCTGGTCATGATCGGCTTGCCCATAAAAATGTCCTCCTGTGAAATTGTTTAATATTATTTCCGTGCGTGCGATCCGGGCTGCGGCCGGTCAGCCGCCGTATTGGGCCGCGTACGCCTCGGCATCGGCAAGGCACTGTTTGTAATTTTCGATCGTGACGACCTCCGGAGTCAGAACGAGATTGGCATACCCCTCGCCGTCGGCGATCCAATCCGGCCACAGGGTCTCCGGAGTGGCTCTGCCGTCGATCATCGCGACGAGCCCGCTGACCATCGGCTCCGTCTGGTAGATCGGCGAGGTGAACAGCGACATGACCCAGCAGCTGCCCGTGTAGCCGCCGTCCCATTCGCTCATCAGCGTCGCCGCGTCGATGTTGGCCACAAGCGTGCAGTCGCCCTTCGTCAGGCTCTCGGCGGCGCGCGCCGCGCCCTGGGCCAGCGTCTCCATGCAGCTTGTAGATCGGAAGAGCGTCGTGTAGGGAAAGAGTGTAGGATAGGGTGTTG
>CAYMLM010000017.1:0-20520 GCA_964391385.1 uncultured Papillibacter sp. | reverse complement strand
TCTGGGCTTTGTCGACAGTCTGAAAGCCGGGGAACACCCGGCTTTTACCTTCAGGAACACACTTTTTGCAGTCTTTATCCGGCTTTTTCGGGCCGGCCGTAAAAACCGATCCGGACGCCGCCGGCGTCCTTGACTTGTTCCAGAGCCTGCCTGGCCTGGCTGAGCAGTTCGTCAAAGCCGGCCGTATGCGCCCTCTCGACGGAGACGCCGCACCGGTAATCCATCAGGTCCTCCTCGTAAAACTGATAAAACGCGGGTTTTTTCAGAAACCTGACGGTCTCGTCGACAAGCTTGTACAGCCACTGCTCCGATTCCAGCTCCGGAATCAGAACGGTAAGGGTGCTCCGGCCGTCATAGCTCACAACGTAGTCGTTGTGGAGGACAATCTTCGTTTTGCCGAGATAGCCGCCGAGCAGCTCCTTCATCAGGGCCTGGCCGAGCTGATTTCTGAGCGTATCGTAATTGGCCACCGAGAAGACGGCGACAGCGCAGGGCTTTTCCCGGCCGCCGAGACGAATGAGCGCGTTTGTGAACGCGCGGAGAGACTCAAACGTATAGCCCTGAAGCGGTATACGGTCAAGCCGGACGCCTGTCAGGCGCTCGAGCGTCCTGACCCGGGACTTGTCCTCGACCCGTACGAAAACGCACATTTCGTCATTCAGGCGGTTTACAAACAGGAGGGCCGCGAAGAAGTAACACCTGGGCAGGCCGGCCGGATCAAGCGCCTCGTAATCAATGCTGACGGCGACGCGCCCCTGCCTATGGCTGCGAAGCAGGCCGTCGATGCTCAGCTCGTCGGCCAGGCGCTTTCGCTCTTCCGGATTGACGGCGTACGTCAGCAAATCGGCGAACAAATCGCTGTACGTTTCGTAATACGGCTTCAGGCCGGGCAGGGTCCCGTCCTCTTTCAGAGACACGAAGCTGTCGTCATCCGGCGTTATCTTAAGGGTCATGAGCGTTTTGTCCGAATAGCTGCGAAACTGCTTTTCAACGATCTCAACGTGAAGCGACATGTTCCGGAACGTCTCCAGACTCTCGGCAATTCCGACGGCTTTGACGGGCCGCCCGTTCTCGTCAAAGACCGTGAAATACGAAAACCGTTCGATCGTGTACTGCCCGTCCGTCTTGAGCGTGCGGACAATCGCGCCGCCCCGCTCCACGCCGGCGTAGATTTCGTCGTACATCCGGCGGCATTCCTCGATAGAATCCGGATGGATGGCGCCGATTTCAATCAGAGAGTCCGGCACGTCTTTAACGACATGTACGTCTATGCCGTATTTTTTCAATGAAGCGTCTGTCATAATGAGCTCGCGCGCGTCGATATCCACCTCAAACGTGACGATATTGCTGACTTTCAGGACGGTTTCAAGCTGCCGCTTCTGTGCTTCGTAATTGAGCTCGGCCATCTTCAGGTTTGTCACGTCGGTGAGAATGGCAATCAGGACGGGATTGTCGCTGCTTTCAAACGGTATGCGCACCGCGCGCATATGAAACCAGCCGACCCGGCCGTCCTTGACCGTTTTCCGGAAGACCGCATCAACTGGTTCGCCGCTGCGGGCTCCCCGCCGCAGCAAGCCGTCGACAGGCCCCGCGTCGGCTCTGTGGATAAAGCTCAGTATTCTGTTTTCCGACTGCTTGAGCTTTTCATAACTGAGCTGCAGAAGCTTGACGCAGCTGCGGCTCAGGTAAATCGCGCGGGTTTCGTCGCTCACCTCAACGAGGGCGATCCCGCCTTCCATATTGTCTATGAGCGCCTTGAGCTGGATGCTGGCGCTGTTTTCCTTGAGCACCCTGCCCCCGGGGTCGTTTTCCCCGCTGTTCGGCTCATCCCCGCCAAAACGGGAATATCCGTTTTTTCCGGCGAGCTTTGCCCGGTAAAGCGCCTCGTCGGCCTCCCGATAGAGCGTCTCGAAGTCTTTCCCGCTGCCGACGCCGCAGCCGGAGATGCCGACGCTCCCGGTCACCGTGACGGATATGTCATCCCCACTGACCATATACTCCAGTGCCGACAGCAGCTCGTCGGCTTTTCTCCGTACCGCGTCCCCCGCCGGGACGTCTTTCATCAGCACGATGAATTCGTCGCCGCCGAGCCGTCCGACGATGTCGTCGGTCCGGAACACGGCCCGAAGCTTCGAGGCGAGAAGCTTTAAAACCTTGTCGCCCTCGAAGTGCCCGAAATTGTCGTTGATATCCTTGAAGTTATCCAGATCGATGATAAAAAGCGTACAGCTCTCCCGGCGGGCGGCCGTTTTCAGGTAACCGGCGATCCGTTCGGTCGCCGCTTCCCTGTTTAAAAGCTCCGTGAGAGAATCGACCCTGGCCTGTCGGTGCAGCCGGAGCAGGTAGTCATCGTCCGCGGTCGGTGCGTTCTCCCGTTTTTCTTTCCGGAACATAAAGCCGATGCAGACCAGTATGACGGAGCTGACAACGAAAACCATGAGGACGATGTCCGCATACACGAAAACCGCCCGGATGTCCTCGGTATGGATGAGCAGCTGCCGCAGCAACAGGAGCGCCGCAACCGACAAAACGATCAGCGCGCCTTGTATGACATAATGCAGCAGGTGCGTTTTCTTGCTCATTTTATCACTCCATCGGTCAAAGCCATCGTCATTTCCGTTTGAGCTGAATTCTTCCTTTATTTACTATATATCGTAATTTTCTGAGCAATCCTGAGCGCACAGGCTGACCGGACGTCAAATTTTGTAATAATCAACCAAAAAGAAGGCCCAACTTTCGTCAGTCGAGTTTAAAAAAAGCTGCGTTTTTCGAGAGCGTGCGGCCGCCTTCCCCGGCGATTTTCAGCAGCAAAAATCGGCGAACATCACGTTCGCCGATTCCTTGATTTTATTGGCTTTTAACTTGGGTTGACCCGGATAATGCATGTCCCCGTCACGCCGTCGACGGTGCATTTGAGGGTCGCCCAACCCTCGCTGATCGCCGTCACCTTGCCGTTGACGACCATGAAGATTTCCTCATTGGTGCTCTCCCAGGTCGCCTCCAGGTCTTCCGTGTCCATTTCCGGAACGGTCCTGAAGCTGAACTGCTCGGTGCCGCCGATTTTGTCGATCGTCACGTCATCCCTGTCGTATCCGGCCCCCCACGTAATGATAATTGCCGAAATCTCGATCACCGGGCTCGGCGAGAGGGATGGGGACGGGCTTTCGCTCACGTCCGGAGTTTCAAGAGACGAGATGCCCGCTTCGCTGTCGGGCAGGGACGGAACCGACGACGCGTCGGACGCGGCGGCGTCCGGGTCCTGTTCTCCCGGCTTGGGCAGGCTCGTGAAAATGAGCACCATTGTCGCGCCGATCAAAACGACAAGCAGGACAATCCCGATGAGCAGCTTTGCCCTGCTGTTTTCGGCCTCGTCGGCATGCTTTCCGCGTTTGCTGCGGCGCGCGCCGCAGTATGGGCATCTGCTGCGGAACCCGGAATACTTCCGATCGCATCTTCCGCATTTAACTTCAGAGATGACAGACATGCACACCCCTCGTTTCCGCTTATTGTCAGGCCACATAAAAGTTTACAACAACTTTATTATTTCGTCAATAATATAATACAAAATACACATGTTTTAATAGTTTGTACATTTTTTCGGAGCATCCGCTTTTTTATCCGGGCCGAGACAGGAATTGGCTGCCGGCCGCGCAAAAGCGCCAGGGCATATCGCGCGAGGAGACCGCATAGTCGATCCCGATTCGTTTTGACGTCGAAATACGCGCCGGTGTTCCGCCGCTTTCAATGTACAGACCGCCTTTTTCACACAGGTCCGCGCCGTACAGCTCCCTGCCGATGTCAAGCGCCATGCACAGCTTTCCGGGCCCGCTGCAGAGGTTTTCGAGCCGGTCCGTGCCCCGCCGTTTTTTCATCAGCTCAAGGCCCCCGGCCGGCTCGAGCGCCCGTATAAGCACGACCTCGGGCGCCCCTGCCGGCCCGGACGTGATGTTCAGGCAGTGATAGATGCCGTAGATCATATAGATATAGGCCAGGCCGGCCGGTCCGTACTGGACGCGGACGCGCTCGCTTTTGCCCTTGTAGCTGTGCGCGGCGTCGTCCCGCTCGCCCAGATACGCCTCCGTCTCGACAATCACGCCTCGCGCCGTCCCCTCCGACGTTTCGCGGACAAGAACCTGACCCAGAAGGCCCGAGGCAACCTCCAGCGTGTCCCGTTCATAAAATGCTCTCGGAAGGATCATTTCGCACCTTCCTCCGCGTTCAGCCGCTTACCGACGGCGCGCGACAGCCGTAAAAATTCCGGGATGCCGAGCGTCTCGCCCCGGACCAGCTCGCCGAAACCGCAGCCGGTCACGAGCTCGCGGAGCGCCTGCTTCGAAAGGGCGCTGCCGAACGCGCCCTCCAGGCTGTTGACGAGCGTCTTCCGCCGGCGGGCGAAGGCCGCGCGGACGACGCGGAAGAACATCGCTCTTTCGTCGGGCGGGACTTCTTTCTCCGCGCGCGTTTTCATCGTGACGACGGACGACGTCACCTTCGGCTGCGGGATAAACGAGCCGGGCGGAACGTCGAATAGAATCTCCGGCTCGGAGTGGTATTGCACGAAGACGGAAAAGGCGCCGTAGTCCGGCGTGCCCGGCCGCGCGCACATCCGCAGGGCGACCTCGCGCTGTACCATGACGGTGACGCGCTCGAAGCAGTCCGCCTCCAGAAGCGCGGTGATCGCCGGCGAGGTGATGTTGTACGGCAGGTTCGCGCAGGCGGCCCGCCGCAGGCCCGGCATTTCCTTCGCGACCGTCCCGGCGATGTCCAGCTTCAGGATGTCGCCGCTCACAACGCGGACATTGTCACAGCCGGAGAGCGTCTCGCCGAGCAGCGGCAGCAGCCGCCTGTCAAGCTCCACGGCCACCACGGCGGACGCGCGGCGCGAAAGCGCCCGCGTGAGCGCGCCGAGGCCGGGCCCCACCTCCAAAACGCCGTACGCGCTATCGATAGCGGCGCCGTCCGCGATTTTCTCCGGCACGCTCCTGTCAATGAGAAAATTCTGCCCCATCGATTTGGAAAACGCAAAGCCGTGGGCCGCCAAAAGCTGCCGGATGTCTCTTTCCGAAAAGATGTCCACTTAATCCGACGCCCCTTTGCCGCCGGTCTCCGTCTCGAAGCCGGCCGTGTCGCCGATGTGGTACCTGGGCCGTTTTTTCGTCTCCATAAAGGCCCGTCCGACGTATTCCCCCACAAGGCCGAGGCAAACAAGAATCAGGCCCCCGACGCCCCACACGGAGAGCGTGACGATCTTCCAGTCGAGCATCGTGCGGCCCATGCACGCCCCGACAATCGAATAGACTAAAAGCGCCGCGGCCAGTATCAGCAGAGCCGCTCCGAGCCACGCGATCACTCGGAGCGGGCGCAGGCTTAGGGACAGCGCGCCGTCGGAAGCGAGCTTGAGCATTTTCCTCAGCGGGTATTTGCTTTCGCCGGCAAACCGCTCCCCGCGCTCGTACGCGACCCTGGCCGTCCTGAAGCCGAGCATCGGGATGACGCCGCGTATGAACATGTCCCGCTCGCCGTACTCGGCAAGCGCGTCGAGCGCCCGCGCGGACAAGAGCCGGTAGTCGGCATGGTTGAAAACGATATCGCAGCCCATGGCGGAGAGCATTTTGTAGTAGCCTTCGGCCGTCAGGCGCTTGAAAAATGTATCCTTGTCACGCCGGCTCCGGACGCCGTAAACGACGTCCGCGCCGCCGAGGTACGCGTCCACCATCCTGTCGGCGGCGCCGATGTCGTCCTGCAGGTCGGCGTCCATCGAAATGGCCATGTCGGCCCGGCCCCGCGCCGCCTCGAGCCCCGCCAGAAGCGCGTTCTGGTGACCCCGGTTGCGGCTGAGGGAGATGCCGCAAAAGCGCCCGTCCTCCCGGCAGTACGCCCGGATCATGTCCCACGTCCTGTCGGCGGAGCCGTCGTCTACGAACAGCACGCGGCTGTCTTGCGATATTTTGCCCGCCGAGACGAGTTCCATCAGCTTTTCTCCGAGCCTTTTGACGGTTTCCGGGAGGACCTCCTCCTCGTTATAGCACGGGACGACAAAATACAGCCGGTCGCTCAAATTGACCTCTCCTCACGCGTTTCGTTCCGGCGCGCCCGCTTTGTCGGCGGACGCGGACACGGACACGGACAGTATAAACAAAACTCGCAGCTTATGCAAATATTTCGCTTGTCCGCCGCGCCGGACAAAAATGCGCATAACTTTGATGAGATTTGGGTAATGATGTTATGAGCAGAAAAAGTACCTAAAAATAAAAATAGGTTGAAAAGTTCCGCTGTTCGTACTACAATATATGCCAATATTGGCGTGTTCAAATCGGGACGCGAAATCAGGCCCGCGCCGCCGGCGGCGCGCCGCTCGCGCGATCGTACGCTTCAATATCCGATTGAATGTCATCCCGGAGGACTGAATGAATTACAGGAAAAAATCAATTGAGGACATCGACGTCAGAGGAAAAAAGATACTGCTGCGCTGCGACTTCAATATACCGCTCGACAAGGAAACCGGCGATATAACGGACGAAGGCCGGATCCTCTCTTCTCTCCCCACCATCCGCTATCTGCTCGACAACGGCGCGGCCGTCGTCGCCTGCTCGCATCTCGGACGGCCGAAGGGCGAATGGAACGAGAGCCTGTCGCTCAAGGCTGTCGGCAGGCGCCTGTCCGAGCTGCTCGGCAAGCCGGTCCTGATGTCAAAGGACGTCGTCGGCGAGGACGCGCGGCAGCTTTCGGCGGCGCTGCATCCCGGCGAGATCATGCTTTTGGAAAACCTCCGCTTTGAAAAGGGCGAGGAAAAAAACGACACGGTCTTCGCGCGCGCGCTGGCGGCGCTGGCCGACATCTATGTCGACGACGCGTTCGGCTCGGCGCACCGCGCCCACGCCTCGACCGAGGGCGTGGCGCATCACCTGCCCGCCGTGTGCGGATTCCTCCTGAAAAAGGAGCTCGAACACATCGGCGGCGCGCTCAGCCACCCCGCCCGTCCCTTCGTGGCCATACTCGGCGGGTCCAAGGTATCCGATAAGCTGGGCGTCATCATAAACCTGCTCGAGAAAGTCGACGCGCTGCTCATCGGGGGCGGCATGGCCTTTACGTTTATCAGGGCCGGGGGCGGCGTCATCGGCAAATCCCTGTGTGAGGAAGACAAGCTGGATTACGTGCTGGAGGTTATGGACAAGGCCAAAACGCTCGGCGTGCGCATCCTGCTGCCGACCGACGCCGTCGCCGCAGCCGAGTTTAAAAGCGACGCCGAGCCGGTGTATGTCGGCGCCTACGAGATACCGGACGGTCTGATGGGCCTGGATATCGGGCCCGAGACGGCCAAGGCGTTTGCGGAAGAGATCAGAAAGGCCGCAACGGTGGTCTGGAACGGGCCGATGGGCGTTTTCGAGTTTGCCGGTTTCGCGCGGGGCACATATGCCGTCGCGAAGGCGCTGGCTGAATCAGATACGGTCTCAATCGTCGGCGGCGGGGACAGCGCGGCCGCCGTCCGGAAATTCGGCCTCGAGGAAAAAATGACGCACATATCGACCGGCGGAGGCGCGGCATTGGAGTTTATGGAAGGCAAAGAGCTGCCGGGCGTGAAATGCCTTCTGGACAACAACGTACGGGAAGTTGAAATATGAACAGAAAATATCGCAGCGCGGTCATTGCCGCAAACTGGAAAATGAATCTGGCGCCCTCCGATCTGAAGCCTTACGCGGAGACGCTGAAATCGCTCGTCTCCTCGAAATGGTGCGACGTCGTCCTGTGCCCGTCCTTCGTCATGATCCCGGCGGCGCAGAAGGCGTTCCGCGGCAGCCGCGTGTCCGTCGGCGCGCAGGACGTGAGCGCCTTTGAGTCCGGCGCGTACACCGGGGACGTCTCCGCGCACCAGCTGTCGGAGCTCGGCGTGCGCTATGTGATCGTCGGCCACAGCGAGCGGCGCAGAGGCCACGGCGAGGACGACCTGACCGTGGGCCGGAAGGCGCGCGCGGCGCTCTCGGCGAACCTGCGTCCGATCATCTGCGTCGGCGAAACCCTGCCGCAGCGCGAGACGGGCGTCACGCTCGACCTCGTCACGCTGCAGGTGAAAGCGGCGCTTGCGGGCATACCTGTCGCGCAGATCCGCCGCGTCATCATCGCCTACGAGCCGATCTGGGCCATCGGCACCGGACGGACGGCGACGGCCCAGGACGCGGGCGAGGTCGCCGCGATGATCCGCACGGTCATCCGGAAGCTGTACGGCGCGCGCGCGGCCAGGGCCGTGCCGATTCTGTACGGCGGCTCCATGAATCCCGAGAACGCCGCCGAGCTTCTGGCCCAGGCAGATATCGACGGCGGACTGATCGGCACGGCGTCGCTCGAGCCGGAATCGTTCGCCTCCATTATCGCCGCGGCGAAGCAGGACAATACGTAATACGGTTAAAAAAGCGCCGTGGAGCGCTTTTTAACCGCTTAGAGGTTACAATGAAAATACCTACGACTCTCATCATCATGGACGGCTACGGCCTGGCGCCCTCGGCCGACGGCAACGCGATCGCCGCGGCGTCGTCTCCGGTGCTCGACAGGCTCTTCCGGACCTGCCCGAACACGGCCCTGCTGGCGTCCGGCGAGGATGTCGGGCTGCCGTCCGGGCAGATCGGCAACAGCGAGGTCGGCCACACCAATATCGGCGCGGGACGCGTCGTATACCAGGACCTGACCCGGATATCGCGCGACATCCGGTCCGGCGGATTTTATGAGAACAAGGCGTTCACCGCCGCGATGGACGCGATCCGGCAGAACGGCAAGTCGCTGCACCTCATCGGCCTGATGTCGCCGGGCGGCGTCCACAGCCATATCGAACATCTGTGGGCGTTTCTGGAGATGGCCCGCCGGCGCGGCGTCGGCCCCGTTTACCTGCACTGCTTTATGGACGGGCGCGACACGCTGCCCAATATCGGCAAATCCGTCATCGAGGACATTGTCTCCAAATGCCGAGAGCTCGGCGTCGGAAAAATCGCGACCGTCATGGGGCGGTTTTACGCGATGGACCGCGACAAGCGGTGGGAGCGCACCGAAAGAGCGTATAACGCCATGGTCTTCGGGGAGGGCGCGCGGGAGGACGATCCTGTGCGGGCCATGCAAAACTCCTACCACGCCGGCGTCACGGACGAATTCATTGAGCCGGTCGTCGTGAACGAAGCCGGGCTTTTAAAGCCCGGCGACTCGGTCATCTTCATCAATTTCCGTCCGGACAGGGCCAGGCAGCTCACCCGCGCGTTTGTCGACCGGGATTTCACCGGCTTCAAGCGCAGAAACGGCTTTTTCCCGCTCCACTTCGTCTGCACGACGCAGTACGACGAAACGATGCCGAACGTCACCGCGGCCTATCCACCGGAGGTTCTGCAAAACACGTTCGGCCAGACCGTCAGCGACCTGGGCCTTACGCAGCTTCGCGCGGCGGAAACCGAAAAATACGCGCATGTGACGTTTTTCTTCAACGGCGGGATCGAGACGGTCTTCAAGGGGGAGGACCGGCTGCTCGTCCCCTCGCCCAAGCAGTTTCCCACGTACGACCTGATCCCCGAGATGAGCGCGTACGAGCTCACGCGCGAGGCTGTCAAACGCATCGGCAGCGGCGCGTACGACGTCATTATCCTCAACTTTGCCAACTGCGACATGGTCGGGCATACGGGCGTCTTTGAGGCCGCCGTGAAGGCCGTGGAGACGGTCGACACATGCGTCGGGGAGGTCGTGGCGGCCACGTCCGCGATGGGCGGCATCTCCGTCGTGACGGCCGATCACGGCAACGCCGAGATCATGAAGGACAAAACCGGCCAGATGTACACGGCGCACAGCACGAATCCCGTGCCGTTCATCCTCGTGGGCGCGGACGTCTCTCTCCGGCCGGGGAGGCTCTGCGACATCGCTCCGACCATCCTGGACCTCATGGGACTCGAGAAACCGAAGGAAATGACGGGTGAATCACTGATCGCCCGACGCTGAAAATAAGCTACTGGAGGCAAGCATCAGATGAATCGAAATCTGCAGATAACGCATGTCAGGGGCCGTGAAATCCTCGACTCCCGGGGCAATCCCACCGTGGAGGTCGAGGTTTCCTTATCCGACGGCACGATCGGCCGGGCCGCCGTCCCGTCCGGCGCGTCGACCGGCCGGTTTGAGGCGTGCGAAAAGCGGGACGGCGACAAAAGCCGGTATCTCGGCAAGGGCGTGCTGCTGGCCGTCGGCAGCGTCAACACGGAGATCGCCGGCGCTCTGAACGGGAAAAACGCGCTCGACCAGGTCGCGCTCGACGAGCTGCTCATTGAGCTTGACGGGACGCCCAACAAAGCCCGCCTGGGCGCCAACGCCATTTTGGGCGCGTCGCTGGCCTGCGCCAGGGCTTCGGCCCTTTCGCTCGGCCTGCCGCTGTATCAGTATCTGGGCGGAGCCGGCGCGTCGATGCTCCCGGTCCCTATGATGAACGTCTTAAACGGCGGTGCGCACGCGTCGAACAGCGTGGACATACAGGAATTCATGATCATGCCCGTGTCCGCCCCGTCCTTCGCGGAAGCCCTGCGGATGTGCTCGGAGGTCTTCCATGTCCTCAAAACGGTCGTGAAGTCGGCCGGCGTCGGCGACGAGGGCGGCTACGCGCCGGACCTGGATTCGGACGAGGACGCCCTCAAGGCGCTCATCGCCGCCATCGAAAAAGCCGGCTACCGGCCCGGCGAGGACTTCTATATCGCAATGGACCCGGCCGTGTCGGACTGGTTCGACGAAAAGGAAGGCCTGTACCGTCTGCCCAAACGCGGCGTCAAAATGACGCGCGGCGAGATGGTCGCCATGTGGACGGACTTTGCGGCCAAGTACCCCATCCTCTCCATAGAGGACGGCATGGCCGAGGAGGACTGGGAGGGCTGGAAGCTCTTGACGGACGCGCTGGGCAAAAAGCTCCAGCTCGTCGGAGACGACCTGTACGTCACGAGCGCGGAGCGGCTTCATAAGGGCATCGCGCTGGGCGTGACCAACTCCATCCTCATCAAGCTCAACCAGATCGGCACGCTCACCGAGACGTTCAAGGCCGTCCGGACGGCGCACCGCGCCGGCTTCACGGCCGTCATCTCGCACCGCTCGGGCGAGACGGAGGACACGACCATCGCCGACTTCGCCGTTGCCACGAACGCCGGGCAGATCAAGACGGGCGCGCCCAGCCGGACCGACCGGGTCGCCAAGTACAACAGGCTGCTGCGCATCGAGGAGCGGCTCGGCAGGGCGGCCCACTATCCCGGAAAGGACGCTTTTTTCAGCATCCTGCGATGACGCGCTCTCCGGCGGCGCCGGAGACGTCGGGACAGGCCGTGCCGGGACGAGCCGCATTGAAATGCCGCCGTATTTGCATAAAAATACGGCGGCGTTTTTGCGCAGTTTTCGCTGATCCGACTAAAACCAATAAAAATGAATTGAAAAAAAGGATGCCTCGTATTATAATCAATCGTATATTTTGAATATGGAGTGGATAAAAGAATGAAAAAAATTATGAGAGCCGTCACAGTTCTGCTGATGCTGGCTTTAGTCCTCGGCCTCGGCGCCTGCGCCGGTACGAAAGATGAGCCGTCATCCAGCCCGTCGACCGAGCCGAGCTCCGCCGCGCCGGAGAGCGCCGCACCGGAGAGCACGGCCCCGGAAAGCACGGCGCCCGAGAGCGCCGCTCCGGAATCGGCCGGGCCCGCCCTCACGGGCACCGAAGGCAAGCTGATCATGGGCACGAACGCCGAGTTCCCGCCCTACGAGTATTATGAGGGTGAAAAGATCGTCGGCATCGACGCCGAGATCGCGGCAAAGCTGGCCGAAAAGCTCGGCCTTGAGCTTCAGATCGAGGACATGGCGTTCGATTCGATCATTGCCGCCGTCCAGAGCGGCAAGATCGACATGGGTATGGCGGGTATGACCGTCACGGAGGACCGTCTGCAGAGCGTGAATTTCACGACCAGCTATGCCACGGGCGTCCAGGTCGTCATCGTGCCGGCGGATTCCGGGATCACGAGCGTCGACGACCTCTTTGAGGGCGGCTATACCATCGGCGTGCAGAACGCCACCACCGGCGACCTGTACGCGACGTGGGACCTCGAGGACGAGGGCCTGGCGACGATCGAACGCTACAACAAGGGCGCCGACGCGGTCATGGCGCTCACGACGGGCAAAATCGACTGCGTCATCATCGACAACGAACCGGCCAAGGCGTTCGTCGCGGCCAACGAGGGGCTCAAGATTCTGGATACGCAGTACGCGGTAGAGGATTACGCCATCGCTATCAGCAAGGACAACGAGGCGCTTTTGGAGGCGCTGGACGCCGCCCTGCAGGAGCTGATCAGCGACGGAACCGTCGCGGCCATCGTCGACAAATATATCGGCGACTGATCAAAAGGCTTTCATAACGGGGGCGGATCATCCGCCCCTGATTTATCCGTATAAAGGGGAAGGTTGTTTTGTCCGAATGGTTTGCCGACCTGAAAGCTCAATTCATATTGAACTTCATCGACGACAACCGGTGGAGATTCCTCGTCAGAGGCCTGGGCGTCACGCTGGAGGTGACGCTGTTCGCCGTGCTCGTCGGTGTCGTCATAGGCGTCGTCATCGCCATCGTCCGCTCGACATATGACAAAAACGCGGGCGAGAAGCACCGGGGCATCGGCTGGTTTTTCTTCAGAATCGTCAACTTCATCTGTAAGCTGTACCTGACCGTCATCCGCGGAACGCCGGTCGTCGTACAGCTTATGATCATCTATTACATCATACTCGCCTCGTTCAACAACAAGATCGTTGTCGCCATCCTGGCGTTCGGCATCAACTCGGGCGCTTACGTCGCGGAGATCATCCGGAGCGGCATCATGTCCGTGGACAGCGGGCAGTTCGAAGCCGGGCGCAGCCTCGGGTTCACCTATGTACAGACGATGAGGTTCATCATTATCCCGCAGGCGATTAAAAATGTCCTGCCGGCGCTGGCAAACGAATTCATCGTGCTGCTCAAGGAGACCTCGGTATCCGGCTATATCGCCTTAAACGACCTGGCCAAAGCCGGCGACATCATAAGGGGCCGGACGTATTCCGCGTTTATGCCGCTCATCGCCGTGGCGCTTGTTTACCTTGTACTCGTCATCTTTTTCACCTGGCTCGTCGGGAAACTGGAGAGGAGGCTTCGAAGCAGTGAGCACTGATACGATCATCAAAGTCGAAGGCCTTCGGAAATACTTCATGGGCGGCACGATCAAGGCGCTCGACGGGATCGACGCGGAGGTCAACCGCGGCGAGGTCGTCGTCATCATCGGGCCGTCGGGCAGCGGGAAATCGACCTTCCTGCGCTGCCTCAACCTCCTGGAGGTCCCGACAGGCGGCAAGGTCCTGTTCGAGGGCGTGGATATCACCGATCCCGAAACGGACATCAACCGCCATCGCCAGAAGATGGGGATGGTCTTCCAGCATTTCAACCTCTTCCCGCACATGACGGTCCTCAAAAACATGACGATCGCGCCGATGACGCTTCTGAAGAAATCAAAAGCGGAGGCCGAGGAAAAGGCAATGGCGCTTCTGACCCGCGTCAGTCTGCCCGACCGCGCGGGCGCCTATCCGAGCCAGCTGTCCGGCGGACAGAAGCAGCGCATCGCCATCGTGCGCGCGCTGTGCATGGACCCCGACGTGATGCTCTTCGACGAGCCGACGAGCGCCCTCGACCCCGAGATGGTCGGCGAGGTGCTCGAGGTCATGAAGCAGCTGGCGCGCGACGGGATGACGATGGCCGTGGTCACGCACGAGATGGGGTTTGCGCGCGAGGTGGGCTCCCGGGTCATCTTCATGGATTACGGCAGGATCATCGAGGAAAACACGCCCGCCGCGCTCTTCGACCATCCGGAAAGCGAGCGGCTGCGGAGCTTCCTGGCCAAAGTGCTGTAAAAAAGTTCGGAAAAGGTCCTTTTTTACCCGCCGCCGGAACATATTCAAAACAGAAGACGTCATATATGCCGAGATGGAAAATCGCGATATCCACCGTTTAAACAAATAAAGGAGGATAAAATGAAAAAGATACCGGCGGTTTTACTTGCAGCCCTGCTCATCGCGGCGCTCCTGTCGTCCTGCAGCGGCGCCTCGAAAGATACGGCGTCGGCGCCGATGTCCGCGCCCGGTTACAGTTACAACGAATCGTCCGCTTACGACAAGGACGAAGCCTACCCCCAGCCGGAGACCGAGTCGGGCGAAAACGTGGAGCTCGGCGGCAGTTCGGCCGCGCTGACCGAGGGCAGCGCCGTCCCGATGACGGAGAAGATCATCTATTCGTTCTATGCCGACATCGAGACGACCGAGTTTGACAAGACGCTCGAAGACGTGGTGAAGCTGATGGGCCAGTTCGGCGCGTTCATCGAGAGCTCCTCCGTCAGCGGCAACAGCTACTACGGCAACACGACCTACCGCACGGCCAGTTATATCATCCGCGTCCCTGTCCAAAGCTTCGCCTCGCTGACCGGCAGCCTGGATGTCCTGGGCAACATCGTCAGCGAGAGCACATCCGCCGACAACATCACGACCCAGTTTATCGATACGCAGGCGCGCCTCGACACGTACGAGACGGAGGAGGAACGCCTGCTGGCGATGCTCGAAAAAGCCGAGACCGTCGAGGACATGATCACCATCGAATCGAGGCTCTCCGACGTGCGCTATCAGATCGAGTCCCTGACGTCCACCCTGAGAAACTGGCAGAATCAGGTGGACTACTCGACGGTGACGCTTCATATCGAGGAGGTCGAGGAGCTGTCCGACCAGCTCCCGGCGCAGCGCACCTACTGGGACCGCATGTGGGACGGCCTGAACTCCACCTTCGAGGGGATCGGGGACTTCTTCAAGTCGCTGTTCCTGTTCCTCGTGGTGGCGATGCCCGTGCTCATCATCCTGGCCGTGATTGCGATCGTCGTCGTCATCATCGTCCGCTCGTCCAAAAAGAGGAAGCTGAAAAAGCAAGGCGGGACGAACGAACCGAAACAGTAAATCCGCTACAAAAACGGCCGTCCCAACGGGGCGGCCGCTTTTTTGCCTTCATTATCGAGTGCGGTATGGGGCGAAGACCATACCTTTATTGGGCGGATAGGCGGGCAATCACGGCTCGAACGCGACCGTGCCGTTTAAGTCGTAAGGGAGGTACTCGCCCGCGCTGAACAGGAAGTGACCCGATTCGTACGGGCCGCCGTCCACCGTCAGCTGAACCTTGTCGGTCTGGAAATACCAGCCGAGCGTGTCCGCCACGCTTTGGAGGATGAGCCCCTCGAGAGAAGCGCCGGCGTTCATCCCGGTGACGAACCGGCCGGAGACGTCCGCCGTCACGACGCCCGTACCGGGATCATAAGAAACGCTGTTGAGCGCCGCGTCCGCCGGCATGAGCGGCGTCAAGCCGCTGCCCTCGGGCACGGTCTTGAACTCGCGCTCGAAGACGGCGGTGATATCGTCGTTCGTGTAAAGCTCAAACGTCTTTTCGATATACGCCACCCGTTCGTTGTTGAAATCGGGGTAGTAAAAATGCGCGTACTGAAGCAGCGGGCTCCCCTCTTCGTAGTTTTCCAGCTCGCTCGTGACGGGGTCGGACGGCGCTTCGTCGGAGACGAATTCCGATTTGACGAGCCCGAGGCCCGGCGCATAGTAGCTCTTGCCGGTGCTGCCGTCATAGACCGTCGTCACCTCAAGCGCCGCAAACGTGCCGTACGGGACCGTCACAGCGGCGTTTGTCGCGGTAATGCTCCGCTGCGAGCCGTCCGCGAGCGTCCAGGTCGTGCCGACCTCGAGCGGCTCCATAATCAGGATCTCCTCCTTTGCGCGCATGGCCGTGAAATCCTGCCTGTAATAGGTTTCCTCTCTCAGGAACACGCGTTTGAGCGCGCCGTCCTCGACGACAAAGATGTTGACGACCTCCGTGCCGCCGTTATTCCGGCGCAGCTGCAGGGCGCCGTTTCGCACATAGTCGACCCAGGATTCCATCGCCGCGTACTCGTTGCCGAAGCCGGCGTAGGTCATATGCACGTTTTCCTTAAACGGGAAATAATCGGCGAGCGTAAGCCCCGACGCGTCCGCGGGCGCCGTGCTCGTTTCGCCCGGCTCCGACGGCGAAGTTGACGCGGATGCCGACGGCGAACTTGACGCGGATGCCGACGGCGAAACGGACGGCGTCGGCGCGGGGCCGATTATCCCGCAGCCGGCCAGCGTCAGCGTCAGAGCAAACGCAATTGTCAGGATTAAAACAACTGCAGTCTTTTTCATGTCATTCCTCCATACCTTTCCGGTCTGCCAGAAGTTTGATAGTCGGTCACGTAATTTTCGCGGAATTTTCAATATCATATTGCTCACAATACAGTCGGAGTATCAGAAAAGCTGGTATTGTGAGGTTTGAAATGATAAAAAAGAGAAAGGGTATCACCGCCGTCCAGCTGACCATGCTGGCGCTCGGGACCGTCATCGGCGGCACGTTCTTCCTCGGCTCGTCCGTGGCGATCAACGCCGCCGGCCCGTCGATCCTCATCGCGTATATCTTCGGCGCGGTGCTTGTATATTATATTCTATACGCCATGTCTGAAATGACAGTGGCAAATCCCGACTGCGGATCATTCCGCACGTTTGCCGCCGAGGCTTTCGGCCCGCGCATGGCCTTCGTCACCGGCTGGATCTACTGGACGGGCATGGTGCTCGGCATGTCGAGCGAAGCCACGGCCGCGTCCATCATCCTGCGGCAGTGGGTCCCGTCTATACCGCTGTCCGTTTTGGGCAGCGTCATCATCGTCGCCGTGACGCTTTTGAATCTGATCGGCGCGGACAGGCTCTCCAGGCTTGAAAGCGCCCTGGCCGGCGTCAAGGTGTTTGCTGTCACGGCGTTTATCCTGTTCGGCATACTGCTCATCGCCGGCGTTTTGACGGGTCGGCCGGCCGTCGGCCTCGGCGAGCTCCGCCGCGAGCCGTTCGCACCGGGCGGCGTCACGGGACTTCTGGGCAGCATGCTGATCGTCATGTTTAGCTACTGCGGGTTCGAGGTGATCGGGCTGGCCGCGTCGGAGGCCGACGACGTTGTCCGGACCATCCCGAAGGCGATCCGATATACGGTATTCAGCCTCGTCGCGCTTTATATCCTGTATATCGCCGTCCTGCTGCCGCTCATCCCGACCGCCGTGCTCGACGAGAACACGAGCGCCATCGTGGCTTCGCTGGCGCGCCACGGCGTCGGATGGGTAGGGGCCGTCATCGGCGCGGTGATTGCTTCCGCGATCCTGTCGACAATGCTCGCGACCATGTTCGGCCTCGGCCGGATGATGCGCTCTCTCGCGCGGGACCGCCAGGCGCCTGCCTGGCTGAGGGAAAGCACCGACGTGCCGTACAGGGGTATCCTCGCCTCCGGCGCCGTCATGCTCGTCTCGCTCTGGTTCGGCCTGCTGCTGCCGCGCGTCTATCTTTTCCTTTTGAGCTCCGGCGGGTTCGCGATCCTGT
The DNA here is from genome assembly GCA_964391385.1 of uncultured Papillibacter sp. Lineage (GTDB taxonomy): Bacteria > Bacillota > Clostridia > Oscillospirales > Oscillospiraceae > Sporobacter. The sequence goes on along the minus strand of CAYMLM010000017.1, from coordinate 3,048 downwards.
TTACCTATGCGGTGCTGATGGCCTCGCACCTGCGCTTCCGAAAGAAATTCGGCTGTCCGCCGGAGGGCAAATGCCAGATGAGCGGGTATCCGTACACGACGATCTTCGTGCTGGTTTCGCTCATTGTGGCCATCGCGAGCATGCCGTTCGTCGAGGGGCAGACCAGTGGCCTGATCGCCGGCATCGTCCTGGTTGTCTTTTTCGAGGTCAGCTACACGGTGATGAACTACCTGAGAAACCGGCGCGGACAGGGCGTCTTCCCGCCCGGCAGGCGGCCGAACATGGCCGCGGAGTTCTCCGAGGAGCTGACCGACACGGACAGCATAGAACACAAGGACAAGGACAAGCCTTGAAGCTTCGACCGTCAGACGGCTTCCCCGGCGTTTTCGACCGCCTCGGCGGCTTTGAGCAGGATCGCGCATTCGATGCGTTTTTTAAACAGGGCGCAGCCGTATTCATAGACGCCCCCGACCTCGCCTGTCGCGCGCCAGGCGTTGGCGGCGCAGCCGCCGGCGCAGTACAGGCGCGCCCAGCAGTCCCGGCATTCCGGCCGCGAATACGCGTTGCATCTTAAAAACGCGCCGCGCACGGACGCGTTCGTCACGCCCCGCCAGATATCGCCCATCAGAAAAGCCGGATCGCCGACGAACTGATGGCACGGGTACAGCTCGCCGGTCGGCGTGACGGCAAGATATTCCGTGCCGGAGCCGCAGCCCGAAACGCGTTTGTAAATGCACGGGCCGTTTTCAAGGTCCAGCATAAAGTGGTAGAAGGTAAAGCCTCTGCCCTCTTTCCTTCTCTTCAGCATCTCCTCGGCCAGCAGCTCGTACTGGCGCTCGAGCACGGGCAGGTCGTCTTCCGTCAGCGCGTACGGATCGCCTTTATGAGAGACGACGGGCTCCATCGAAAGTTCCGTGAAGCCCAGCCCGGCCATATGAAAAATGTCGTTCGTGAAGTCCGTGTTATTGCGCGTGAACGTGCCGCGGATGTAGTATTCCCCGCTGCCGCGCGCCTTGACGAAGCGCTGGAATTTCGGGACGACGATGTCGTAGCTGCCCCGCCCGTCCGGCGTTTTCCGCAGCCGGTCGTGCACCTGTTTTCGTCCGTCGAGACTCATGACGACGTTCGTCATTTCGCGGTTTGAAAAGTCGATGACGTCGTCGTCGACGAGCATGCCGTTCGTCGTGAGGGTGAACCGGAAGTTCTTGCCCCGCTCCTTTTCGATGCCGCGCGCGTAGGCGACGAGCCGCTTGACGACGTCCCAGTTCATGAGCGGCTCGCCGCCGAAAAAATCGACCTCGAGGTTGCGCCGCGCGCCCGAGCTTTCAACGAGGAAATCGAGCGCGCGCCGGCCGGTCTCAAAGCTCATCAGGGCGGACGGTCCCTGATACCGGCCCGCGCCCGCAAAGCAGTAATCGCAGGTCAGGTTGCACGTGTGCGCCACGTGCAGGCAGAGCGCCTTGATCTCGTTTTTGTCCCTGAGGCCTTCGGCAAGGCCCGTAAACTCGTCGGGCGCGAAAAGCTTCCCGTCTTCACGCAGCGCCTCCACGTCATCGAACGCCTCGTCGAGCTCCGCGCGCGTCAGGCCGGACGTCTTGTATTTTTCGAGCAGCCGCCCGGCCAGCGCGTCCTTGTCGGCTTCGCCGTACGCCTCGACGATGTCGTAGACAAGCTCGTCGACGACATGCACCGAGCCGCTCCCGACGTCCAAAACGATATTGTAACCGCCCAGCTTGTATTGATGGATCATGACAGCCCCGTCCCCAATTCCCGGAAATTATGCAAAAATATAATGCCGTTTGACGCAGGCGGCGAAAAACGGCATTTCGTATGGACATACCTTTATTTTTTTTCGTTCGTGGTTTTTTCGCACCGCTGGTTGGCTACGCCGCAGGAGGTCTTGCAGGCCGACTGGCAGGAGGTCTGGCATTCGCCGCAGCCGCCGTTTGCAACGCTCTTTTTCAGGTCGCGCGTCGCGATGGTGATGATACGTTTCATTTTTTTCGTCTCCCCGATCAGTATTCTTTGCTTAAACTATCATAACCGCCTGTTTTTGTCAACGCCAAAGCGTCGTCAGGCAACGAAAAAAGCCCGCACGGCAACGAAAAAAGACCCCGCCGATTCAGGCGGGGTCGGGAATGAAGATAGCAACATTTACTTTGCGCTTTGATTTTAACAAAGCGGCCCGCGCGCTGTCAAAGGAAAGTATTGTCAGACTTCTACATAGATGTCCGGCAGCCGGCCCCGCGTGCTGCCCACCGAGACGCCCGCGTCCCGGAGGCGCGCGACCTCCCCGGCCAGAGCGTCCGTCACGGCCTCGCCCGGGACCACAAGCGGGACGCCCGGCGGGTAAGCCCAGATATATTCGAGCGCCGCGCGGCCCGCCGCGCGGCCGAGCGCCGTAAAAACGCCTTTCCGGTCCGCCGCTTCCGATGCGGTCATCCGCATCGGCGGCAGCTCCGGAGGCGGGAACGGCTTCGCGGCTTTACTCCCGACCGCGGCGTCGACGGCGGCGAGCGCGCCGGCCAGGCGTTCAAAGTGCGCCGCCTCGTCGCAGATACTCGTCATCGCGACGACATAGTCGGGTCCGGCCATCTCGAGCTCGATCCGGTGCTCCGCGCGCAGCCGGCCGGCGAGCGCCGGGCCGCTCAGGTCGGTCCCGCGCGCACTGATCACGAGCTTGCCGGGGTCAAAGCCAAAAAGGCTCCCGCGGCCGGACAATCTGTCCGGCCCGTGGCAAAGCACGCGCAGATTTTTTAAGCCATCAATCCGGGCGTCGAAATCGGAGAGATTTTTGATATAGGCGTCAAACAGGCGCTCTCTGTCCGTCTCCAGAAGCCCGACGCAGCGGTCGATGGAAGCCAGCAGCACATACGACGGGCTGCTCGTCTGAAAGAGCGTCACGGCCTCGCGGAGCCGCCCGGCATCGATAAGCGCCCCGGCCTGCAGCGCCAGCGCGCATTGCGTGAGCGTCGGCAGCGTCTTGTGCAGGCTCGCGACGACGAGGTCCGCTCCCAGGCAGACGGCCGAGGGCGGGAAAAAGTCCGA
>CAYMLM010000016.1:0-21098 GCA_964391385.1 uncultured Papillibacter sp. | reverse complement strand
TGGTATTCGTACCGGTCATACGCCGCGCGCACTCTCTCGACGAGCTTGTTCAGGCGGATGACCGCCCACTTGTCAAGCTCCGTCATGTCTTCGAAAGCGACCGGCGAATCCGGGTCGAAGCCGCTCAGGTTCCCGAGGATATAACGCGCCGTGTTCCGGATCTTCAGGTAGATGTCCGACAGCTGCTTGAGGATGTCCGCCGATATGCGCACGTCGGCCCTGTAGTCGGACGAGGACACCCAAAGCCTCAGGATATCCGCCCCGTAATCCTTGATGACCGATTCCGGCGCCACCGTGTTGCCGAGGGATTTGTGCATCGCCTTTCCCTCGCCGTCGACCGTCCAGCCGTGCGTGATGATCTGGCGGTACGGCGCCTCGCCCTTCGTCGCGATGCTCGTGAGCATCGAAGACTGGAACCAGCCCCTGTACTGGTCTCCGCCCTCCAGATAGATGTCGGCCGGCGAGCGCAGGCCCGGCGTTTCGTCCAGGACGGCCGCGTGCGTCGAGCCGGAATCGAACCAGCCGTCGAGCGTGTCGGTCTCCTTCGTAAAGCGCCGGCCCCCGCAGTGCGGGCAGGCAAAGCCCGACGGCAGGAATTCCGCCGCGTCCAGTTCGTACCACATGTTGGACCCTTTTTCGAAAAAGATCTTCGCCACGCCGTCGATCGTTTCGGGCGTGCAGACCGGCTTATGGCAGGCCTCACAGTAAAAGACAGGTATCGGCAGGCCCCAGTGGCGCTGGCGCGAGATGCACCAGTCGCTGCGCTCGCGGATCATGGCGATCATGCGCTCCTTGCCCCACTCGGGATTCCACCCTATATCGTCGCAGGCCTCGACGGCCGTTTCCTTTATGGCGTCGACGGAGGCAAACCACTGTTCCGTCGCCCGGTAGATGATCGGCTTCTTGCAGCGCCAGCAATGCGGGTAAGAGTGCACGATCTTTTCGGCCGCAAACAGCATTCCGCTTTTTTTAAGATCCTCCAGGATGGCTTCGTTGGCCTGGGAGTAATGGAGTCCCCGATACTGGAGCGCCTCGTCCGTCATGATCCCGCGCGCGTCGACCGGGGCCACAAACGGGATCTGCGGGTAGCCCCTGCAGACGTTGAAGTCGTCGACGCCGAAGCCGGGCGCCGTGTGCACGCAGCCGCTGCCCGTATCGATCGTGACATGCTCGCCGACAATAACGAGCGACTCGCGGTCGTAAAACGGATGCGCCGCCACCATCAGCTCAAACGCCCTGCCCGGCAGCTTTTTGAGGGTTTCGTAATCGGTGATGCCGGCCTTTTTCATGACGGCTTCGCAAAGCTCGGCGGCGACGATGTAGCATTCTCCCCGCGCTTTGACGATCGCGTACTCGAAGTCCGGGCCGAGGCTGATGGCCAGATTGCCCGGCAGCGTCCACGTCGTGGTGGTCCAGATGATGAAGTATGCGTTCTCCGGCGCGCAGACGCCGTCCAGGAAGCCCTTGTCGTCCTTCACGCGGAACTTGACGAAAATGGCGTCGCACGGGTCGTCGGCGTACTCGATTTCCGCTTCGGCAAGCGCCGTCTCGTCGGACGGGCACCAGTAAACAGGCTTGAGGCCCTTGTAGATATAGCCCTTTTCATACATTTTTCCGAACACGCGGACTTCCTTCGCCTCGAACTTGGGGTCCATCGTGCGGTACGGGCTGTCCCAGTCGCCGATGACGCCGAGGCGTTTGAACTGCTCCCGCTGTCTTTGGACAAATTCCTCGGCAAAGGCGTGGCACGCGTCGCGGAACTCTGTAACGGACATCTTTTTCCGGTCCAGCTTATTTTTTTTGATGATCGCGCTTTCAATCGGCATGCCGTGATTGTCCCAGCCGGGAACGTATGGGGATTTGAAGCCCGTCATGTTTTTATAACGGACGATGAAGTCCTTCAGAATCTTATTCATGGCCGTGCCGATGTGGATATCGCCGTTTGAAAACGGCGGCCCGTCATGAAGAATGAACAGCGGCTTGCCGTCGTTTTTCTTCATGAGCCCCCCGTAGACGTCCTTTTCATAAAAATCGGCAAGCATGTCCGGTTCCCGTTTCGGCAGGCCGGCGCGCATGGGGAAGTCGGTTTTCGGCAGGTTGATGGTTGCGTTGTAATCGGTTGGCATGACGGTAACTCCTCTGTCTGTAGGCATTATCCCCGCTGTGATCGCTCATATCTCACGTGTGTTTTCGCATCCGTCGGCCTTTGCCGCATCCGGCAAGGCCGACGGCAGATACTGCATATTTAAAATTCCCCGCGCGAAAGCGGGGAAACGGGCCGATCGTTCAGTCGACCCGTTTTTTGCGCTATTTGGTGATGACTATTCGCCGGTATAATTGGCGCCAAACTTGAGATTATTGAAGTCGAACTTCGGCCGCGGCGACGTCGCCTCCAGGTCATCCTCCGGCTCCTCGTCATATTTTGACTTTTTCTCCCTTGCCGGTTCCTCGGCCTTGAACAGCTTCGAAAACGGATCGGCCTCGGGGTCTGTGATGTCAAAATCTATATCGTCGGCCGCTCCGGCCGATACGGCCGTTTCTTCGTCGCCAGCCGGCTCCTGTTCCTCGTCATAGAGCGGTTCGGATTCTCTCTGCCTTTCGGGCAGCACCATTTCACTGCTGACGTCCTCCAGTTTCGTCAAAAACTGAGTATACTGGCGGACGATCTCCTGCGACGCCTTGACGTATTTATTCGTCTCCGCCTTGAGAGCCTTCAGCCGCTCTTCTTCCGCGGTGAATCTGTTATTCATGTCGCTCAGCCGGTCCCTGACGTCCTTATCGGCCTGCCGGAGCATTTCCTCGCTCTTCTTTTTTGCCTCGGAGGTGATTTCCTCGCTCATTCTCTGCGCGGTCAAAAGCGCCATGCGCATCGCGTCGTCCGTCGTGCGGTATTCCTCGACCTTCTCGACGAGCACCTTGATCTTGCTTTTGAGTATGGCGTTCTCCTTGTACAACGCCGCGTAATCCGCCGTCAGCGTTTCGAGAAAATCGTCGACGGCCGACATGTCGTATCCGCCAAAGACGGCCTTGACAAATTCCTTCCCGGAGATTTCCTGCGGTGTGAGCATTTCCCTCAATCCTTTCCCGTAAACGATCCTTGCGTTTATCTAGTCTATCATACATAAACCCTGCGGTTATTTCATTTTGAGACTCAGCACTCAGAAATACAGCCCGTTGTTTTCGAGTTCGTCGATCAGGTCCCCCAGCAGGTCGACGTTGTACGGGGTTATGATGTACGTGCTGACGGCGACCTTCTTGATCTTGCCCTCCTGCGCGTAAGCCACGCCGCTCAGAAAATCGATCAGCCGCCGCGCGATATCCTTGTTGGTCTGCTCCAGGTTCAAGACAACCGTGCGTTTTTCCCGCAGGTGGTCGGCGACCTCGGCCGCGTTTTCAAACCGTTCGGGCTTGACCAGAACGACCTGGAGCTGGGCGGTGGCGTGAATATTAACAACCTTGTTGCTGTCGCGCCGCTCTTCGAAGCCGCCGTAGGAGCTTCTGGCCTGGGCGGGCGTCCTGGGCGCGACGGGAATCTCGTCGACAGCCTTCGGCTTGAAATCGTCAAATTCCTCGTCGTCGTCGTCGTAAGGCCTCGTCAGCTTTTTCAGTTCGTTAAAAAATCCCATTGAGAGTTCCTCCTGTCAGTTGACTGACGGCTTGTTGTCCATAAGGCGACGGAAGCCGAGCCCGCGCGCCTTTCGACGGCCCTGTCCGGCGCTCACCTTGTTGTTTTTGCTTTGTTGGCGTAATTTGCGTGCGCTTGCGAAGCAGGGGCGGAAGCCTCCCGTGAAGGCCGCGCGCTTCGGGCTCGCCCGGCTTAATGCCTTTCGCCGAATATGGCGGTCCCGAGCCGGATGATACTCGCGCCGGCATAAATGGCTTCGATATAACTGTCGCTCATGCCCATTGACAGAAAATTCATAGAGATATTATCGTATCTTTTTGCTCTTATGTCAACAAAAAGCTTGAACATTTCATCGAAATAGTGCCGGGTTTGAACCAAATCGGCATCCAGCGGCGGAATGGACATCAGCCCCCGCACGCGCACCCCCGGGCTCTGTTCGGCCCTGTCCGTCAGCACTTCCAGATTTTCGGGCAGGACGCCGGATTTGCTGGCTTCCCTGCCGATGTTCACCTCAATTAGTATATCCTGTTTGATTCCGATTAAATTCGCCTTTTTGTCGATCTGTTCGATCAGGCTGACGGAATCCACGGATTCGATCAGCTGGCACAGCCCGACGACGTTTCGGACCTTGTTGGACTGCAGCCGGCCGATGAAATGCAGCGGCGCGCCCGCGTACGCGCCCTGTTCGTTTTTCAGGAGCATCTCCTGAACCCTGTTTTCCCCGACGGCGTCGACCCCGGCGCAGATTGCCTCCCGCACGCGTTCAGCCGGGTTCATCTTGGCCGCGGCGACCAGGAGGATATCTCCCGGCTCCCGGCCCGCTTTCAGCGCCGCTTCGGAAATCCTCTCGCGGATTTTTTTCACATTGTCGGCGACTGTCATCCCTTTACCACCTTGCCGTCATATAGCTCTTCGCCCTGGACGATGATCTCGGAGCCCTCCCGGATAACGGTCGCGTTTTCGGCGCCGTCCCGGACCACGTAGCCGTCCGGGGCCGGACCGAGTATCTCAACGGCCACTTTTTCGGCGCGTGAACCGGTGAGAAGATAGATGTACGGTCCGTTTTTGCTGTCGTCGAAATAGACGGCTTTCTCGGGTACATACAGGCCGGAGCAGGACGTAAATTTGACCTCGGCCGCCAGCGCGCGCTGAGAAATCGTTTCGGCCAGGCTTCGTTTGGCGGAAAATACGACGACGCATCGGCCGTCTGCCGCTTCGCCGACCCGTTCGATCGTCATCTCGAGCTCGTCGTAATACGCGCTTTTAAACAGGAGCGTCGCCGTTGTCTTGTCCTCGAGCTGCTCAGCCTCGGACGCTTCCATCACGGCGGCGTAATACCACGTGATATCGGTAACGAGCTTCCCGAGCGCGTCCGGGGCGATCTGTCCGGCCTTGAGGCCCGACTCAAACGAGGACGGCGTCAGCTCGCCGAGGACATCGGGCGTCAGCTTCTCATAGCCGTCGACAACGGAAGTGAATATCCCGCTCACCGGCGCGTAAACCGTCCGCGAGTCCGCCGTCTCGCCCAGCAGGCTGTCAAGCCGACGCTCCAGGGCGGCCAGGTCTCCGTCGGTGATTTTGCCGGCGCCCGTAAACACGTAATTTTTGACGCCGTACGTCAGGTCCGGCAATTTATCAAAGTCTCTGTGACACACGGCTTCCGAAAACGCCAGAACACAGTCTTCGATGTCGGTTGCCGACAGCGTCGAGGACGCGGTCCTCGCCGATTTTGCCTCTCTGATCTGCATCTGCAGCGCGAGAATCTCGCTTGCGCGTTCCAAAGCCGTTTCGCCCGCGTAGCAGACGGCGACGGCTTGTCCCATGCCGACCTTTTCGCCGTCGCCGGCCATCAGGGAGACGATCCCGTCTCCGCCCGTCAATACGGTTTCGCTGCGGACGATATACCCCTCGGCCGCGCCGCTCTCCTCAATCGTATAGCGGACGGCGGCCGCTGTTTCCAGCTTGTCGCTTGCCGAGCGATAGATATAAATTCCTATGTAAGCCGCCACCGCTAAAAAGAGTACAACCGACATCAGCTTCATGAGAAAATCGCTGCGCAACATCTCGTTTACAACCCCTCAACGCACCGGCTATCTGTTTCTCAGACGCAGGAGCGGCCGTTTTTCAGTCAGCTTTCTCCTCCCGTCATCAGGCTGATGTTCCGGGACGGTATGATCGTGGAGATCGCGTGCTTATAGATCATCTGCTGCTTCCCCTCGGAATCGAGCACAACAGTAAAACTGTCAAATCCGGTTACAACGCCTCTGAGCTGAAAGCCGTTCACAAGAAAAATCGTCACCTGCTGCTTGTTGGTCCGCGCCTGATTGAGAAAGATATCCTGCAAATTCTGTATTTTTGACATGGTGCGCCGTCCTTTCTTTCTGTGACGGCGACACTATGGTAACATATTTCGCCGTCTCTTTCAATTTTTTGTTAGACGGCTTCATTGTAACCAATTTATTCCAAATACTCTGTCGAAATACGGAGGCCGGCGGCAAAATCCGGCTCCTTCTCCCACTCGATCCAGCGTATGCTTTTGTCGCGCTTAAACCAGGCCAGCTGCCGCTTGGCATACCGCCTCGATTCCATTTTGACGGCCTCGGCCGCCGCCTCAAGGCTTCCGCCCGCCGTGAGCGCGCCGGCGATCTCCTTGTACCCGATGGCCTGCATTGCCGTATGCGCCTTGCCGAGCCCCATATCCAAAAGCCGCCGCACCTCGCCGACCAGTCCTTTTTCGAGCATGCCGTCGACTCTGCGGTCTATATGTCCGTACAGCTGCGTCCGGTCGCGGTATGTCAGCGCGAGGATGCGCGCGCCGTATCGCGGGGGCTCTTTTTTCGACATCTCGTCGTGCTCCGTTATGGTCATACCGGTGAGCGCATGAATCTCCAGCGCGCGGACAATCCGCTTTTTGTCGTTTGGGTGCAGCTTTTCGGCGCTTTTTCGGTCGAACGCGCCCAGCTCGTCTAAAAGGGCCGTGCCGCCAAGCCTGTCGTAACGCTCCGAGAGCTCGCGGCGCAGCGCCTCGTCCCCCTGCACGGCAAAAGCGCGGCCGCGGACGAGCGACTCGATATAAAGACCCGTCCCCCCGACGACAATCGCGCGTTTTCCCCTTCGAAGGATATCGTCGACGCAGCGCGCGGCGTCTTCCACATATCTGGCCACGGAATACGTCTCAAACGGCGAGACGACATCGATCATGTGGTGGCGGACGCCGCCCGTCTCCTCCGCCGTCGGCTTTGCCGTGCCGATATCCATGTATTTGTAGATCTGCATCGAATCGGCGGAGACGATCTCGCCGCCGATTTCCCTTGCGAGCGCGACGCCCAGCGCGGTCTTCCCGGTGGCCGTCGGCCCGGTTATAACGGCAATTTCTGGTCTCACAGACACCTCCGGCATCCGTCTGGTCCGCTATTTCCTTTTAAAGTTGCGGTCGAGCGCCGACTTCGTCAATTCCATCGCGACCGGGCGTCCGTGCGGGCAGTAACGCACCTCGCCGGAGAGCACGCGCCCCGCGAGCGATTCCAGCTCCGGCCGCTCGGAGCGCCGCCCGGCCTTGACGGCGGCTTTGCAGGCAACCGTGTGCAGCAGCTCGTCGACGAGCAGGCTGCCGTCGGGGCTGCCGCCCCGCCGCACGATCTGCAGCATTTCGCCGAGGGTGCCGGCGATATCGGACGCCTCGATGACGGCCGGGGCCTGGCGGACGGCAAGAGCCGTCTCGCCGAACGGTTCGATCAGAAAACCCAGCTGTTCGAACAGCCCGGCGTTTTCAAGCAACAGCGCCGTTTCTTCCCTCCCCAGCCCGCACAGGACCGGTTCGAGCAGCGTTTGTGACATGATCACTTGTTTTTCCGCCATCAGCCTGTCAAAATGGATACGCTCGTGCGCGGCGTGCTTGTCTATAAGCCACAGGCTCTCCCCCTGCTCAACCAGGATATACGTCCCGAGCGCTTCGCCGATCACCGTGTATGTCCTGGGGGCGGGCATATCGGCAATCTCCGCCTCGGCCGGCCCGTCATATTCCGCCCGCGGCGCCGGCGCGTCCTTCCTTGTTTCGTACGGTACGAGCGGATGACTTCTGACCGGCGCGTAGCGCGTCGGCTCGGACACGGACGGGACCCGGCTGACAAAGCCCTCCCGGAATTCCCGTTTTTGTTCGGCCGCTCTGCCGCCTTCGTTCTCAAAACGCGCGGGTACAGTTTCCCCGCGCGGCGGGGCTTCCGCCTGTCCGGACCGCGCGCTATCGCAGACCTTGTTTTTTGTGCCGCCCGTGAGCGATATCTCAGGAGTCGGCGCGTCGCCCTCAAGCGCGGAAAGCGCCGCGTAGTAGACGCCGCTGAACACCTGTTGATCGCGGACAAACTTGACCTCCGTCTTTGTGGGGTGGACGTTGACGTCGACCTCCGAGGGGCTGAGCCTCACGTATAAAACGCACGTCGGGTACCGGCCCGTAAAAAGCGTATTCCGGTAGGCCTGTTCCAGCGCGGCCTGCAGGGTTTTGGACCGGACGAACCGGCCGTTGACGAAAAAATACTGATGGCTCCGGTTCCCTCTGGCGTATGCGGGCGCCGAGATAAACCCCGTCACAGATACGGCGCCGTCGTCCGACTCGGCCTTTTGCAGCCCCTTTGCGTACTCGCGTCCAAAAAGGCTGTAAATACACGAATCCATACGTCCGTCGCCGGGCGTATGGCACTCCTCTTTTCCGTCCTTGATATACCGTACGGAGACCTCCGGATGCGACAGCGCACAATTAAACACCTGCGCCGTAACGGCGGCGCCCTCCGCTTTGTCCGTTTTCATGAATTTGAGGCGGGCGGGCGTATTATAAAACAGGTCGCGGACAATCATCGTCGTGCCCTCGGGGCAGCCGGCCGCTCTTTTGTCCCGGACAACGCCGCCTTCTACCGTCAGGCTTGTCCCCTCCGGCGCGCCCGCTTCCCGCGTGAGCAGCTCGATTTTTGAAACCGCCGCGACGGCGGCCAGCGCCTCGCCCCGGAAGCCAAGCGTCGAGATCGCCTCCAGGCCTTCCGCGTCGCGCAGCTTGCTCGTCGCGTGTCTGAGGAAGGCCGTTTCCGCCTCCTCCGCCGCTATCCCGCAGCCGTTGTCCGTCACGCGCATATAGATCATTCCGCCGCTTTTGATCTCGACGGTCAGCGCTGTGGCGCCGGCGTCTATCGAGTTTTCCATCAGCTCCTTGATCACGGACGCGGGCCGCTCCACGACCTCGCCCGCCGCGATCAGGTCGGCGACATGCGGTTCGAGCTGTCGAATCTTAGACAATATCATCATCCTTTACGCAGGCGCGGACGCGGAAGTTATACATATAAAATCGGCAGTCCCTTGACGTTGACGGGGTCGACGTCAAGGATCGCCGACTCCCCGACGGCGCATTCGATATTTGTGACGTCAAGAGTCGTGTGCAGCATGCCCACATCCCCGATGACGCGGGCCTTCTGGCTGCCCACGCGGACAAAACGCTTCCGGTTCCTGCGTTTGAGAAATTCGATCAGGCCGCGCTCGCCCGTGGGCCTGTCCACGCCGAACCCGTGATAATATCCGACCGACAGGACGGCGATCTTCGTCGGCTTTCTCATGACGACCCCGCGCTCCGCGCCGACGCGGTGGCCCTTGGGGAACCAGCCCAGCTCTTCGATCCCGGCCTCGATGTACCCGACGCGGCCGAGCCCGCCGACGTTCTTGCCGGGGATCCTGCCCGTGAGCGCCGTGTCGACGCGTACCGCGTCCATCCGGCCGAAATCGTATTTAAACAGCGCCGCGGAGTCGCACGCGTGCGCAGCGCCCGGCTCAAAGCCCATTTCGGTGATTTTGTCGAGGACCTCGTTGAAGGTGTTGTGCTGCTGCTCCGTCAGCTTCCGGCTGCGCCAGGAGGCCGCATACGTCGTAAACGTCCCGACGACGACGAGGTTCGACATATACTTGTATATGGCCGCGATCTTATCCGTCTCCGCCGGCTGAAAGCCATAGCGGCCAAGGCCCGTGTCGATCTTTATCTGTACTTCCGCAACGGTTTTCTTCGCCTCCGCCGTCCCGTTGACGGCCACGGCGGCGTCATAGGAGCCGACGGTGCAGATCACCTTGAGGTCAATGAGCTCCGCCAGCTCCTCCGGGTCGGCCGTGCTTCTGAGCATCATGAGCTTCTCTTCCGTAAAGCCGTTGTTCCGGAGGTATGCCGCGTCTTTCGGATCTGAAACGATGTAGGAGTGGATCCCGTCGTCGCGCAGGAGCTTCGCGATCTCAAGAAGCCCCATTCCCGCGGCGTTGGCGCTCAGGTCGACATATATGGCCGCGCCGTCGGCCCTTTCCTTGATCGCCTTGAGGTTATTCCGGACAACTCGCCTGTCAATAACCAGATATTTCATACAAACCTCCCTTTCGCTACACGCACAAACAACCTGCCGATCTATTCCTCCGGGGGAGGTCTCGTCCTTCATTTTCGGTTCCCGCCGAAGGCGGGGCGGAAACGGGACTTCTCCGCCCGCGTAAATTCTGACGCCGTGCCGTAAACCGCCGATTCTTTTATATCAGTCGATTATACAGTATTTTCATTGTAAATTCTACAGCAAAATGTTAAAATAATATGAAGCGGCCGCCGCTTTTCGAGACGGCCGGAGCTATCTGGAGGATACTGTGCGTTTGTCTGAACCGGAAATCCCCATCGGGGAAATCGAGAAACAAAAACAGATAATGGACCGGATTCGCGACGCCCATACGCGCTCGGGAATCCGTCCCGCCGCCTGCGTCGACACATACGGCTGCCAGCAGAACGAGGCCGACAGCGAGAAGCTGCGCGGGATGCTGCGCGCCATGGGCTACGAATTGGTAACCGATGCGTCATCCGCCGACGTCATCGTTTTAAACACCTGCGCCGTTCGGGAGCACGCCGAGATGCGCGTTTACGGAAACGTCGGCGCGCTTGTGCATACAAAAAGACAGAAGCCCGGCCAGGTCATCGCCCTGTGCGGCTGTATGATGCAGCAGCCGCACGTCGCCGAAAAGATCAAGAACTCCTACAAACATGTCGATCTTGTTTTCGGCCCGCAGGCGCTCTGGCGCTTTCCAGAGCTGCTCCAAAGCGTCCTGACGGAACGCCGGCGCATATTTTCTGTCGAGGACCTGCCCGGCGCGATCGACGAGGGCCTCCCCGTCTCGCGGGACGGAACGGTTAAGGCCTGGCTGTCGATCATGTACGGCTGCAACAACTTCTGCTCCTACTGCATCGTGCCGCACGTCCGCGGCAGGGAGCGCAGCCGGCGGCCGGAGGTCATCCTGGCCGAGGCGGCGGAGCTGATCGGCCTGGGATATAAGGACATCACGCTTTTAGGGCAAAACGTCAATTCCTATGGCAACGATTTGAAGCTTCAGATAAATTTTTCGGATATCCTGCGACGGGTCGCCGAGCTTGACGGCGACTTTCTGATCCGTTTCATGACCAGCCATCCAAAGGACGCCGGCGAACGGCTGTTTCAGACGATGGCGGAGTGCGCCAAAATCGCCCGGCATATTCATCTGCCGTTTCAGGCCGGAAGCGACCGGGTCCTGCGCGCGATGAACCGCGGCTATACGCAGGCTCAGTATCTTGAGCTTGTCGACATGGCGCGCCGCTTTATGCCCGACATTGTATTGACGAGCGACGTCATTGTCGGATTCCCCGGCGAGACGGAGGAGGATTTCAACGAGACGATGCGCGTCCTCGAAAAGGCGCGCTTCGACGCCCTGTTTACCTTCATCTATTCCAAAAGAAAAGGTACGCCGGCCGCGTCGATGCCGGATACGGCGACGCGGGAGGAAAAGCAGCGCCGCTTCGACGCGCTGCTCGCGCTTCAAAACGAGATTTCCGAGGAAAAGCACGCCCGTTATGTCGGCAGGACGCTGCGCGTTCTGGTCGACGGGTTATCCGGCGACAGCCGGTATCCTCTGACCGGCCGCACAAACGGCGGCCGTCTTGTGCATCTTCAGGGCGGAGCGGAAAAGGTCGGCTCCTTTCAGGACGCCGAGATCACCGGCAGCAGCACGTGGGCTCTTTTCGGAGCATTCAGATAAAACAAAACATCAGATAAAGGAGTTGTGGCAATGCCCCCCATCATCAGGTTCTACCGCTCGGGCGAGCTCATCAGCACGGCGGAAGCCGTTTTGGGCGAAACCATATACGAGCGCCTCAAGGCGGAGGATATTTTTATCGAGGCGCCCTGCGGCGGCCGCGGCCGCTGCGGCAAGTGCCTCGTCCAGCTTTCCCCGGGCGGCGAAAAGGTACGCGCCTGCCAGACGAGCGTCACCGGCGATATGGAGGTGTATCTCCCCGAAGCGTTCGACATGAGGATTGCGGGCGGCGACGTGAAGGCGCACGCCTCTTCTTATACGGGTCCGCTCGGCGTGGCGATCGATATCGGCACGACGACGGTCGTCGCGCATCTGACCGATCTGCCGTCGTGCACGCGGCTGGCCACGGCAAGCGGCGTCAACGCCCAGCGGCCGTACGGCGCCGACGTCATCAGCCGTATCCAATTCTGCTCCGTTCACGGCCACGAGACGCTGACGCGGCTCATTCGCGAGCAGCTGGGCGAGCTGATTCAGAAGACGTGCCAGCTCTCCGGCGCGAACCCCAGGGACATCCATTACATCTCCATAGCGGGCAACACGATCATGCAGCATCTGGCCGCGGGCCTCTCGCCGGTGCCGATGGGCTCCGCGCCCTTTGAGCCGGAATCGCTCTTCGGCGACGAGCGGCCGGCAGGGCACGACCTTGGCGTGGCCGACGACGCCGTCATTTACTACGCGCCCTGCGTTTACTCCTATGTGGGCGGCGACATCACGGCCGGCATGCTCGCGTCCGACCTCGAGAACATCGCCGGGCCGTGCGTGTATCTCGATATCGGGACGAACGGCGAGCTGGCGCTGAAGGCGGGCGATCAATATTACTGCTGCGCGACGGCCGCGGGCCCAGCCTTCGAGGGTGCGGAAATCGCCAAGGGCATGGCGGCCGTCAAAGGCGCGATCAGCCATGTCAAATGGGGCGACAACGGATTGGAACTGACCGTTTTGGGCGACGCCCCGCCGGAGGGCCTGTGCGGCTCGGGTCTGATGGACGCGCTGGCCGTCCTCGTCACAACGGGCGCCGTGGACGAGACCGGGCGGCTGGTCGACGCCGACGAGCTGGACCACCCGATATCAAAGCAGCTCGGCAAGCGCGACGGCAAGAACGTCTTTTGGCTCTCTGAGGAGAACGACGTCTACATGATTCCCGGCGACGTCCGGAAGCTGCAGCTGGCCAAAGCCGCCATTGCCGGGGGCCTGCAGACGCTTTTGTACGAAGCCGGCATCACGGAAACGGATGTCGCCTCCTTCCTGCTGGCCGGCGGTTTCGGCAGCTTCATCGATAAGGTCAGCGCATCGACAATCGGCCTTTTCCCGAAATGCTTCCTTCCCGTAGCCAGGACAATGGGCAATATGGCCGGCGAGGGCGCCGCCGTCGCCCTGTGCTCGGCGGAGGCGCGGCAGACGCTCCGGAAGATGATGGATAAATTCCAGGTCGTCGAGCTTTCGACCAGCCTGAAATTCAACGAACAGTTCGTCGAGCAGATGATGTTCGAGGGCTGACCGCCGCAGTATAAACAATCACAATCGCATTGGAGGTTATCCATATTATGCTTGATTACGACGCTTTGACAAAAACCGCCCTGGAAAACGGTTTTACGAACGCCGGCCCGCTCGACGTTTCTACGCTTGAGTTCTTGCCGGAGGTGCGCGATATGTGCGCGTCCGACAGATGCCAGATGTACGGGAAGAACTGGGCCTGCCCGCCCGCATGCGGGCCGCTGGAAGAAATGCGCGAGAGGGTTAAGCAGTATAGCCGAGGCCTGCTCGTCCAGACTGTCGGTCAGCTTGAGGACAGTCTGGACTGGGACGCGATACAAGAGACGTCGGCGGAGCACGAAAAAAATTTTCAAAGGCTGTGGGAAGTCCTCGGAAAACAGTATCCGGGAATGCTGGCGATGGGCGCGGGCACTTGCACCAGATGTAATCCGTGCGCGTATGTCGAGGGCAAACCCTGCCGTTTCCCCGATCGGCTGATGTATTCCATGGAAGCCAGCGGCCTGTTTGTCAGCAAGGTCTGCACCGACAACGGGATGAAATACAACCACGGGCCAAATACGGTCGCCTATACGGCCTGCTTCTTGCTCGAATAGCGTAAAAGCCGGAATAACAAACAAGCAGTGTGAACGGGAGCTCCGACGCCCCGTCACACTGCTTTGTTGTGTCTGCTGTTATCCGTATAAATGCCTGGCAATACTTTACAATACCCGCGAAAAGTGCTACAATCTGCTGTGTTAGGTCAAATCCGGCGACTTTTTGTGCGTTTATCTGATTTAAATGTGGTGAGATGTTGAAAAATCTTCGATGGATTACATATCTGCTGGCCTTCACGTGCGGTTTCTATACGGCCCCCGCCGCGCTTTCCGAAAAACCGCAGCCGCAAAATTCCCTGACGTCGCATGTGGCAGACATTCAGATTCCACCGGACAGCGCCGCTGCGCCGGCGGCCGATGCGCCGAAGCCCGGCGTAGAAAGCCCGGATTCGGATGCCGGCGGAGAAAACACGCCGGCAGAGCAAAATTCCCATTACCTGCTGATGCAGCTTTCAAATTCGAGTGCGGTTTGCGGCGGTGAAAAAGAAACGCTGACAAGCGGCTTCGGCTTGCCCGTCAGACCTTATTGCTCCGACGGGCTGGCGATGATACCGCTGCGCATCGCCGCGGAAACGTTCGGTTGCTCCGTTATATGGGAAGAGGCGGCTCAGAAGGCCACCGTTACCGGCCAAGATGCGCACGTCGCTTTTACCGTCGGCGCTTCCTTCGCGGAACAAGACGGCCGGCCGCTTGACCTGGGCGCCCCGGTTGTTCTAAACGCAGACACGGTGTACGTGCCGGCGAGAGCATTCTGCCAGGCGCTTTCTTGGTATGTCCACTATTACGGCAACGCCGACGGTGAATTCCTGCTGCTCTCCGACGTTCCGGTCAGCGCGGGGGATCTCGCCGGAGACGGAAACGAAAACGACGATTTCAGCAACGCCGCCCCGGACGAAAACCTCCTGTTCTACAAGGAACTCGGCGATACATATCTGGGGCCGTCCCGGTCGATGTATTGTTCACGGACGCTGTTTCTAAGATGCGGGTGTACATATGCCATGTTAAACGGAACCGGTGCGCTCATAACGGCGCAGGATTCCGGACCGGCCGCCCCCATACAAACGGCGGACGGGAACGTCTTTGTCCCGCTTGAGTATTGCGCACAATCGTTCGGCGCGATAACAGAAACGACGTCCGACGGTGATCTTTCGTTCGTTTATTCCGGCAGAACGGCTGTTTTTCCCGTTGCCTCGGGTTACTTTATTCGGGATGGCTTGATGATTGCGGATCAAAACTACGCGACCATGAAATTTGACGGTGTCGTTTACGCGACCGTTCAGGCGGTTGCCGACGCTTTGGGCGTTTATTATACATATTATGATTCGGGGATTTTCAGTCTGTCGGCCTACGGGCCCGGTGATTTTGACAACCTTGCGTACTACGCCGGCCTCGAAGCCGCCGAACTCCTGCTCTTGCCCGGGATCAAAGGCTATATCGCGCTCACGTTTGACGACGGTCCTGCGGGCGATAGCACCGCCCGCTTACTGGACGGGCTTAACGAGCGCGATGTCCACGCCACTTTTTTCCTGTGCAGCTACTGTATTTGCAACCACACGGAACTCATGAGCCGATATGTCTCGGAGGGTCATGAAGTCGGCAATCACAGCGCCAGCCATCCGAATATGACGCTTCTGTCGGGCAGGGAGCTCGAGACGGAGATCGATACGACAAACGAAACCATTCTGCAGTATACGGGCGTCTGGCCTCATCTGTTCCGTCCGCCCGGCGGTTCTTACAATGAACGCGTCCTGTCGGCGCTGGCGGACCGGTCGATGTCCTGCATATTGTGGAACATCGATCCGAAGGATTGGCGTGACCGCAACGCTCCGCTCGTCGTAAGCAGGGTTTTGTCCTGCGTGAAGGACGGGTCTGTCATTCTCATGCACGATCCGTACAACACCTCCGTCGACGCCGCGTTTGAGATCATCGACACGCTGCAGGCGGAGGGATATCAATTCGTAACCGTTTCCGATCTCGCGTTTGTCAAGGGATATGAGCCGACGGCTGGGCAGGTGTGTAGATACTTTCCATAGTCTGAGCAAGGTAAAAAGCCCCGCCGACAAGCGAAGCTTTTATGAATTCGCTGCGACGCAACAGGGATCGCTATAAATGACTTTCATCCTCTGCGCCGGTATTGTCTTCCGGCGCGTCCGGGCCCGTTTCCCCCGCGTCCGCTTCGGGTGTTTCCGCTTCGTCCTTTATGCCCGCCGCGTCCGAATTGCCGAGCTCGGCGCATTTATCTTGCCTGGCTTTCTTTTTCTTTCTTTGCTCAAGAATGGAACAAACAAACGAGATGAATAAAAACACAATGGCCGTCAGGATTATCGGTTTATTATCCGTCAAAGGACACGCGCCTTCCGGAAGCCGGCTTTTCTGGATGATGAAGTCAACGAGCGCATATCCTCCGAGCAGTCCGCCGAGGATCAGGGTGATATTGCTCAAATAAGTAAACGCGTTCTTTTTCATCGTTTCCTCCTTATCCGAAGTCCTGGGGACCCTATCTTATAACAATGCCGCGTCTTCGTCCAGTCCCTTTTACATCGGCGCTGATTTCAGAGTATAAGAAAACTCCCGCCAGCAAGCGGGGGTTTCTTGGCATGGGCAGAAGGATTTGAATTTTACGGGAGCCATAAACGGCGTGTAACCAGAATAAATGGAGTATAGAAAAGTATTGTTAAATCAGGGTTTTTGGAGAATGCTGTAAAACTTCATAAAACATAATAAGAATCTCTAAGGGGTAATAGAGAATGCAGCCGCGCGGGTACAGAGTCGTACGGCTCAATGTTTTCGACCAAGCTGCCGCTTAGTGTAGCAGAACGTATGACCGTGTACCGGAAGCCTTTCATATTGCCGGGAAATCATGTATAATTGTTCAAGATGTATTATCGCAATACGGCGTATATCTGCCCGGAATGCGGCGAAAAATTCCGGCCTTCGTTCAGCAAGACGCTTTGGGCCAGGCATACGCCAAAGACGCGGAAGCTTACCTGTACGACCTGCGGCTACAGGGTTGGTGCGTGGCGACGTACTATGTGAAGCCGGAAGACGACAGAAAGCAAACATGGAATATACGGTATCGGCACTGTCGACAGAGCCCTTTCGGACTTATTATACTCGGACTTTATTATACAAAGAGGAGCAGCTATCATGAAACAAAATCCCATTGACATCAAAGCCGATAAGAAGGTCTTCAAGGCAGCGAGCCTAATGGGATCTTCCAACAGCGGGCCTCCATCCGTTGTCGAGTCCGGGGCAGACGGCAGGATCACCCGTATACGCCCGCTCTATTACGAGGATTACGTGGACTGGGACAGCCTGAACCCCTGGTCAATCAAAGCCAGGGGCAGCTCGTTCAGTCCCCCGCGCCGCTCTGTCCCCGGCGTATATTACATGACCTACAAAAAGCGCGTATACTCGGAGAATCGCGTTCGCTGGCCGCTAAAGCGCGTTGACTGGGACCCCAAAGGCGAGCGTAACACGCACAATCGCGGCAAGAGCCGGTATGTCCGTATCTCCTGGGACGAGGCCGCTCAGATCGTTGCCGACGAGCTGCTGCGCATAAGGGACAAATACGGCATGTCCGCGGTCCTGGCGGAAGCGGATATGCACGGCGAGGGCAAACATTTGGCGCCCTGTCACGGCTGTATGAACAAGCTGCTGTCGATACTCGGCGGATATACGGTTCAGATGCGGAACATGGATTCCTGGGAGGGCTGGTACTGGGGTTCCAGAAACGTCTGGGGCGGCGAGCCCGTGGGTGAAATGAAGCCTGCCGTAAACGTCTGGGAGGATATTATCAAGAACTCGGAGCAAATACTGTTCTGGGCCAGCGATCCGGAAACCACGCCGGTGGGATTCGACGGATATATGGCCAGCCGCCTCAGTCAGTGGATACACACCCTCGGTATCAAGTATGTATACGTTGACCCGGCGCTGAACTTCTCAGGCTGCTATCTGGCCGACAAATGGATACCCGTTCTGCCGAATACCGACGCTGCCCTATACTTGGGAGTCATCTACACATGGCTGGCAGAGGGTACCTATGACAGGGAGTACGTCGCGACCCACGCCACGGGCTATGACGAGTTCTTCGACTATGTCCTCGGCAGGGCCGACGGCGAGCCCAAAACGCCCGCGTGGGCCGCAGAAAAATGCGGCGTGCCGGAGTGGACCATCAAAGCCCTGGCCCGCGCTTGGGCCGCGAAAGTGACCAGCATCACCATCGGCAACGGCGGTCCCGGTATCCGCGGCCCGTTCTCTTCCGAGCCGGCACGTCTCCAGTCGATCGCCTTGTCGATGCAGGGCTTGGGAAAGCCGGGACGGCATCAGGCCAAGTGGCTTGAGTGGGACCTGTACGAAAATGCGTATACGCTGCCTTATCAGGGCAGGTCGTTTATACAGCTCCCCAGCCGCTGCGAACTGGTTCGTCCGCCAATGTCCGACGTTGATTCGACCGCCAGAAACCCTCACGATATTACCGCGACGGCGATCGGCAGGATCGACGAAGTGCTTGCGGAGAAATATAAGGACGACCCCGAAACCTTTAGGGAGAAGCACGACGAGGCGGCCGCGTTCATCAATGAGGCTGAAGCGCTCACCAGTATGGAAAAGCAAGCGCCGCAGCAGGCCGTCCCCAAATGTATGGTACACGATGCCATCCTCAAGGGGCACGTCGAATGGTGGGGACTGCACTCCTTCTGCGGCCAGTCCGACGAGCAGTGGGAGAAGAACGAATTCCCCGCGCCCGGCTGCTCGACGCTGCATATGATGTGGACAGACTCTCCCTGCATGGTGACCTGCTGGAATGACGGCTTCAACTTTGTCAAAGCGGTGCGTTCGCCGGAGATCGAGTGCATCGTTGCGCAGCACCCGTGGCTCGAAAACGACTGTTACCTGGCAGACATTATTCTGCCTGTCGCCACTAGGTTTGAGATTGACGAGATCAGCGATGACAGGGGCAGCGGTATCGTGACGTCCGTTTACCGCGAACGTACGGCCTGCCCGCCGGTCGGAGAGTCGGTTGACGACTTCAGCTGTGTGGCCCGGATTGCAGGGAAGATCAGCGACGAAGTATACAGGGCGTACACCTACAACGATACGGCGACGGAAAGGCTCATCGAGCTGTTCTGGCGGTCGAGCCACGTGTCGCATCTGGACGTCAACGATGATTTCCACAGGAAGGATATCTTTGTTATGCCCGTAGACGAGGCCGTGCGCGACATCCCCGTGGGCCTCAGTGAGTTTGTGGAAAATCCCGAAGAGCACCCGCTTTCAACTCCGACCGGAAAGCTTGAGTTTACATCCACAAAGATCTTGGAGAACTTCCCGGACGACTCCGAGCGCCCTCCGTATCCGAAGTGGATCGAGAAGAGCGAGCTGCACGACGAGCGTCTGTCCTCCGAGCGCGCGAAGAAGTATCCGCTGCTCTGCATGTCCAACCACGGCCGCTGGCGCTTCCACGCCAACTGCGACGACATCACCTGGAACCGCGAGGTGCCAACCATGAAGCTTCGCGGCAGGGACGGCTACCAATACGAACCCGCCTGGATGAATCCCATAACTGCTGCCGAGCGCGGAATTGAGTTCGGCGACATCATCAAGGTGTACAACGAGCGCGGCACGATCCTCTGCGCGGCATATGTGACGGAACGTCTCGTACCCGGCGCGGTCTATGTCGACCACGGCTCCCGCTTCGACCCTGTCGACGCCGAGGCGCTCGACCGCGGCGGCGCCATCAATCTCATCTCGCCCCACAGCATCACCTCCGCCAAAGCGACCGGCATGGTCGTATCCGGCTTCCTGGTCGACGTGCGGAAGGTCACAGACGCCGAAATGGACGATTGGAGGAAAAAGTTTCCCGAGTCCTTCGCCCGCAAAATCGATGAGGCCACCGGCGTCTGCCTCGACGGCTGGCTGTTAAACAATTGAGGGGGAGGTACCTCAATGCTTATAATGCTTGAAATTTTATTCCTCATTTGTAAGGGGTAAGAGTGGGGGTAATACGCTTGTTTCTGGCAATAAAAGAAGCCTGTAACCATTGCGATTACAGGCTTTCTTCATGGCAGGGGCAGAAGGATTTGAACCCTCGGCACGCGGTTTTGGAGACCGCTGCTCTACCAACTGAGCTATGCCCCTATAGTCACTCGTCACTCGTCATTAGTCATTAGTAGACGTTGGATGCGTCCGTTCGTGCGTCTACTAATTTCTAATAACTGACAGCCAGCGTCTGATTGAATGGGCCTTCGGGGACTCGAACCCAGGACCGTCCGGTTATGAGCCGGATGCTCTAACCAACTGAGCTAAAGGCCCACGTCAGTATTATAAGTATTGCCGCCACGATATTCGTGACGGCAATACCGTTTACTGGCTCCCCAAGTTGGACTCGAACCAACGACCCTGCGGTTAACAGCCGCATGCTCTACCGGCTGAGCTATTGAGGAATATGGAAGAACGAACTTTTGTCCGTTCTTCTTGTGTTGGCGTTTACCTATCTTCCCGGGCCGTCTCCAGCCAAGTATTTTCGGCACAAGTGAGCTTAACTGCCGTGTTCGGAATGGGAACGGGTGGACCCTCACCGTCATGAACACCAACTATGTAATCGGTATTTCAAACCGAATACTACTACAGTATATACATTTTGTCAAGGGAGATTACAGGGCAATTTTGGGTCTTTTCTTTGGTCTGCTTCGATCGCATCGAAGCTGCTTTGCCAGGCTTCGCTTGCGAGGCTTTATGACCCGTAGGAGAGTCGAACTCCTGTTTGCGGCGTGAGAGGCCGCCGTCTTGACCACTTGACCAACGGGCCATATAGTGACTAGACAATAGTTGCTAGTTACTGGTAAACGGACTTCACCGTTAACCCTGTTGATGTACCGCTTCATACTAGCAACTAATAACTCATATCTAGTGACTAAATGAGTACACCTTCAGGGACTCGAACCCTGGACACCCTGATTAAGAGTCAGGTGCTCTACCAGCTGAGCTAAAGGTGCGTGTCGCTGGGTTTTTCCCTTGCACCTTCAAAACCGAACAATACAGCTTCCTGCCCTTCCGCAAGACTTCCTTCCGTGCCTGCCTTCTTCTTCAAGGTCAAGCCCTCGGGTTATTAGTACCAGTCAGCTAAACACATTACTGTGCGTACACCTCTGGCCTATCTACGACGTAGTCTACATCGTCCCTTACTCCCGAATGGGATGGGAGAACTTATCTTAGGGGGAGTTTCACGCTTAGATGCTTTCAGCGTTTATCTCGTCCATACTTAGCTA
>CAYMLM010000015.1:0-21414 GCA_964391385.1 uncultured Papillibacter sp. | reverse complement strand
CCGTCATGCAAGCTTCTTGTAGACAAAGCCCTCTGGGCTTTGTCTACAGCCTAAACGGCCGCGTTTTCGCGGCCGTTTTATTTATTCAGTCGGTTTTCATACGAGAAAATCGCAAATATCCTTTTCAAACTGCTTTGTATCATGCTCGTCTTCAATGACGAGCTTCAGATCGGTTTCAATCGTGCACAGCATGAGGCCGAGCAGCGATTTGGCGTCGGCATAGCCGGTCTTGCCGTGGACCCAGATGTCAAAGGGGTATTTTTCGGCGATCTTGTTCAGCTTCTGGGCATCTTCCGACGACGTGATCTTGATATTAAAAGTCATGTTTTAATATCCCCTTTCATGCAGTTATTTTGTTTTATGTGCGCGATACATAAATCATACAGCATAACTCTACCAGCGTCAAGCGTTTTTAACGGCTGAAAAACGCTGCGGCGCCGCGCCGCCGGGCGCTCCGCGGCCCGACCTTCAGACCTTCAGCTCCGGCGCGCGGGCGCCTGCGGAATCGGCCGTCGCTCCCAGCGCCGGCCGGACGAAATCGCGCAAAAACTCCGCGACCTGCTCCGGCGCGCGCCCGATATATTTCTGCGGCTCAAGCTCGCCGAGCAGCTCCTCTTCCGTGAGGCCGAACTGCGCGTCCGACGCGATGCGCGCGACCAGGTCGTTCGGTCTCCCCTGCTCCTTGACGGCGTTCCCGGCCGCCACGGCGTGCACGCGGATCGCCTCGTGCAGCTGCTGTCGGTTGCCGCCGGCCTTGACGGCGCGCATGAGGATGTTCTCGGTCGCCATGAACGGCAGCTCGTCCCGGATGTGCTTTTCGATCACCTTCGGGTAGACCTTTATGCCGGAGGCCACGTTGATGTAGATGTTCAAAATCGCGTCGACCGCCAGAAAGGCCTCGGGCACCGAGATGCGCTTGTTGGCGCTGTCGTCGAGCGTGCGCTCGAACCACTGGCTCGACGCCGTCATCGCCGTGTTGAGGCTGTCGGCCAGGACGTAGCGCGCGAGCGCGCAGATCCGCTCGCACCGCATGGGATTGCGCTTGTACGGCATCGCGGACGAACCGACCTGCGACGCCTCGAACGGCTCCTCGCACTCCTTGAGATGCGAGAGCAGCCGCATATCGGTGCCAAACTTCGCGGCGCTCTGCGCGATGCCCGACAGGCAGGAGAGCACGAAGTCGTCCGTTTTTCTCGAATATGTCTGGCCGGACACGGGCACGACGCCGTCGAAGCCCATCTCCTCCGCGATCAGCCTGTCGAGCCGCTTCACCTTTTCGTGGTCGCCGTCAAACAGCTCCAGGAAGCTCGCCTGCGTGCCCGTCGTCCCCTTCGAGCCGAGCAGCTTCAGGCTTCTGATCCGGTGCCCGACCTCGTCGAGGTCGAGGAGCAGGTCACTCAGCCACAGCGTGGCGCGCTTGCCCACCGTCGTCAGCTGCGCCGGCTGAAAATGCGTGAAGCCGAGCGTCGGCAGCGATTTGTATTCGTCGGCGAAAGCCGCGAGCTTTTCCATCGCCAGCAGAAGCTTTTCTTTGATTATGAGCAACCCTTCGCGCATGAGGATGATGTCCGTGTTGTCGCCGACATAGCAGCTCGTCGCGCCCAGATGGATGATGGGAAACGCCTTCGGGCAGACCTTGCCGAACGCGTGCACGTGCGCCATGACGTCGTGCCGGAGCTGTTTTTCCTTCAGCGCGGCGTACTCGTAGTCGATGTCGTCGAGATGCGCTTCCATCTCCCCCAGCTGTTCGTCGGTGATGTCAAGGCCCAGCGCCTTTTCGGCGCGCGCGAGAGCGAGCCAGAGCCTGCGCCAGGTCGAAAATTTCCTGTCTGCCGAGAACAGCCGGAGCATCTCGTCGCCGGCATACCGCGTCGACAGCGGGCTTACATACGTATCGGTCGGCATAATCATGGTCCTTTCAATCGGGATTAATTTTCTGAGGGTCAGCCCTGCGCCGGGCCTTTACCCTTATCCGCCTGGCGGCGCTCGACAGCTTCCCCCCTTGGAAAGCCTTTTCAGCACGAAAGAATCAACAAGGCCGTCCTCAATAAAGGACAGCCTTATTATATATCATTTTACCTGTTTATTCTAGTCCCTCAGGAATTTCTCCAACCGGTCCATGCCCTTTTCGATGCTCTCCGTCGACGCGGCGTATGTCAGGCGGATGAAGTCCGGCGCGCCGAAGCCTGTGCAGGAAACGGCCGCCACGTGGCCCTTTTCCAGGAAGGCCAGCGAAAAATCGTCCCCGTCGCCGATGACGCGTCCGCCGAGCGTTTTCCCCTTGAGCCGCGAAATGTTGAGCATGACGTAAAACGCGCCGTCCGGCTTGATGCAGCTGACGCCGTCCATGGCGTTTATGCGTGCGACGATATAGTCGCGCCGTTTTTCAAAGACGTCCCGCATGTCGTAGACGGTTTCCTGCGGGCCCCTGAGCGCTTCGACGGCCGCGAGCTGCGACATCGTCGCCGGCGCGCTCGTGGCGTGGCTCAGGTAGTTTGATATGACCTTGGCCAGCTGTTTGTTCGTGGCGGACCAGCCGATGCGCCAGCCTGTCATGGCGTACGACTTCGACACGCCGTTTATGAGGATCGTGCGCTCCATGAGGTCGCCGCCGAGCGACGGCACGCTCGTGAACGTCCTGCTGTCGTAGACAAGCTGGTAATAGATCTCGTCGGAAAGGATATACAGGTCGTGCCTGACGCAGACGTCGCAGAGCGCTTTGAGCTCCGCCGCGCCGTAAAGCATGCCCGTCGGATTGGAGGGGTTGTTGAGGATCAGGAGCTTCGTCTTTTCCGTCACCGCCGCCTCCAGCTGCTCCGGCGTGATTTTGAAGCCCGCTTCCTCCGCCGCGCCGATACAGACCGGCACGCCCCCGGCCATTTTGACGGCCTCGGGGTAGGTCACCCAGTACGGTCCGGGCACGATCGCCTCGTCGCCCGGGTCGAGCGTCGCCATCAGCGCCGCGAAGACGCTGTGCTTGGCCCCGCTGGCCACGACGATCTGGTCGGCCGTATACGAAAGCCCGCAGTCGGCGTTCATCCTCTCGGCGGCCGCTTCCCGGAGCGAGCCAAGGCCGGCGGCCGGCGTGTACTTGGTCTGACCGTCCCGGATGGCTTTGATCGCCGCCTCTTTGATGTGGGCGGGCGTGTCAAAATCGGGTTCGCCCGTCCCGAATTCGACGACGTCGATCCCTTCGGCTTTCATCTGTTTTGCCATGGCGCTCACGGCCAGCGTCGTCGAACCCTGGACCTGCGATGCGATTTTGGATAACCCCTTCATCGGTACTGCTCCTTATTCTTGATGCGGTTTTAGTGTGCCCCGCGTCGTCCTTTTATTTCCGCAATCTATTATATTTGAATTATCGTCAGTATGCAAGTGCAAAATGAGTTTATTCATGAACATCTCCAGATTTTTTCGCGCCGCCCATGAAGGCGTAAAAATTAATAAGCCCGGCGCTTTTTTCGCCGGGCTTATTTCTCGCGCGTTATCTTATGAACCGAACAATTCGCCGTCCGTTGCAAGCTTGATGCCGTTTTCCTTCATTACCTCAATGGCGCGCGCGTTGTCCTCCACGCGGATGATGACGTAGGCGCTGCCCGCGGCGTGCGTGATAAAGGCATAGATATACTCGATGCTCACGTCGGCGTCCGACAGGACGCGCAGCACCTTCGCGAGGCTGCCGGGCGTATCCGCGATGTGGACCGCGATGACCTTGTTGACGCTCGTCACGTATTCGGCCCTGCCCAGCACCTTGAGGGCGAGGTCCGGTTTGTCGACGATGAGCCTCAGGATGCCGAAATCCGACGTGTCGGCGATGGACATCGCGCGCAGGTCGACGCCGTTTTCGCCGAGCGTTTCGATCACTTCCACCAGTCTGCCGGGTTTATTTTCCACAAATACGGATATCTGATCAACCGTCATAATGATTCCTCCGATCCATGATGTTTTTTCAAGCCGGCTCACGCCGGCACTCTCCGGTCAGATTTTACGCTTATCGACCACGCGCACGGCCTTGCCCTCGCTGCGCGCCATGCTCTTGGGCGCCTTGAGCGTGACCTTCGCCGCGATGCCGAGCATGGATTTGAGCTTCTCCATGATCTCTCTTTCACGGTTTTCAATCTGCTTGACCGTATCGGAGAACATCTCGGGGTTCATCTCCACCCAGACCTCCAGCGTGTCTGTGTGATTGACCCGGTCGACGATGATCTGGTAATTGGCCGACAGGCCGTACCCCAGCAGCACCGTCTCGATCTGCGACGGGAAGACGTTGACGCCGCGGATGATGAGCATGTCGTCGCTGCGCCCCATGGGCTTGGCCATCTTGACGAGCGTGCGGCCGCAGGCGCACTTGCCGCGCGTGAGGACGCAGATGTCGCGCGTGCGGTAGCGCAGCAGCGGGAAGGCCTGCTTCGTGATGCACGTGAAGACGAGCTCGCCCTTCTCGCCGTCCGGCAGGACCTCGCCGGTCTCGGGATTGATGATCTCCGCGATGAAGTGGTCCTCGTTGATGTGCATGCCGGTCTGCTCCGCGCACTCGAACGAGACGCCCGGCCCGATGATCTCCGTGAGGCCGTAAATATCATACGCCTTGATGCCGAGGTTTGCCTCGAGGCGCTCGCGCATCTCCTGGCTCCAGGGCTCCGCGCCGAAGATGCCGGCCTTCAGGTGTATCTTGTCTGAAAGGCCCATCTCTTCGATCGTCTCGGCCAGGTACTCGGCGTACGACGGCGTGCAGCACAGGATCGTCGAGCCGAGGTCGCACATGAACTGGAGCTGGCGCTCCGTGTTCCCGGAGGACATCGGCAGCGTCAGGCAGCCCACCTTGTGCGCGCCGCCGTTGAGGCCCATGCCGCCCGTGAACAGGCCGTAGCCGTAGCCGACGTGGACGACGTCGTCCTTCGAGCCGCCTGCGGCGACGATCGCGCGCGCGCAGCAGTCGTCCCAGAGGTCGAGGTCGCTCTGCGTGTAAAAGGCCACGACGCGCTTGCCCGTCGTGCCGCTCGTGGAGTGGATGCGCACGCAGTCGGCAAGCGGGACGGCCAGAAGCCCGTAGGGATACGCCTCGCGCAGGTCGGCCTTGGTGATAAACGGGAGCTTGTGCAGGTCGCCGACCGATTTTATGTCCTCGGGCCTCACGCCCTTATCGTCCATCAGCTTCCTGTAATACGGAACCTTTTCGTACAGGCGGCTCACCGTGTCGACGAGCCGCTCGTCCTGCAGCATGCGGATCACTTCCGCAGACGCGCATTCGATCTCCGGCTGGAAGTATTTATGCAAAGAAAACCCTTCCTTTCATCTTCATTCAGTCTCGCGCGGATAGGCGCCCGGTTCAGGAGTCCCTGCCGAGCTCAAACGCCTTCTTGTTGAGCGCCAGGAATTTGGGGGGGACGCTCTCCTCGAGCGCCTTCATCCAGGCCTCCGCGGGGAGCGAAAAATATCGGGACAGCCGGCCTATCAGGACGATATTGACCGCCTTGGACGAGCCCGCCGTTTCCGCAAGCGCCAGCGCGTCGAACGCGTCGACCTTCGCGCCGGTCTGTTTCATTTTTTCGACCAGCCCCTCGGGATACGCTGCCGCGCCCGTGATGACGGGCATCGGCTCTATGTTCTGCGTGTTGGTGACAAGCTGTCCGTCCGGAGCGAGGTACGACAGCCAGCGGGCCGCTTCCAGCAGCTCGAAGGAGACGATGCAGTCGGCCTCGCCTGTGTCCACCACGGGCGAGAAGACCCTGTCGCCGTACCGCACGTACGTGACGACGGAGCCGCCGCGCTGGCTCATGCCGTGGACCTCGCTGACCTTCACGTCATAGCCCTCGTTCATCAAGAGGCGCCCCAGGAGCTTGCTGGCCAGAAGCGAGCCCTGCCCGCCGACGCCGACGATCATGATGTTTTTCGTTTTCATTCCGAGGCCTCCCCCGCCGTTGCTTCAAACGCGCCGACGCCGCACAGCTGGGTGCATACGCCGCAGCCGACGCACAGCGTCTGGTCCACCCTGGCCCGGCCGTCCTTCATGCTGAGCGCCGGACAGCCGATCTTCATGCAGGAGCGGCAGCCGATGCACTTGTCGTTATTGACGCGGAGCGGCGGCTTTGCCCTGACCGTCTTGAGCAGCGCGCACGGGCGGCGCGAGATGATAATCGACGGCTCCGCGGCCTTCAGCTCCTCCTTGAGGGCTTCGTCGCATTCTTTAATGTTGTATGGGTCGACGACGCGCACGCGCCGGATGCCCACGGAGCGGCACAGCGACTCCAGATCGATCTTCCCGGCCGGGTCGCCCTTGATACTCAGGCCGGTCGTCGGGTTTTGCTGGTGGCCCGTCATGCCCGTCGTGGAGTTGTCGAGAATGCAGACCGTGGAGTTCGAGCCGTTGTAGGCGATGTTGATAAGCCCCGTCACGCCGGAATGCATGAACGTCGAGTCCCCGATGACGGCCACGGCGCGCTGCTCGCCCGCTTCGCCGAGCGCCTTGTTGAAGCCGTGCAGCCCCGACACCGACGCGCCCATGCAGATGGTGGAATCCATCGCGCCCAGCGGCGCCATCGCGCCCAGCGTGTAGCAGCCGATGTCGCCTATGACATGGGCCTTGCATTTGGCCAGCGCGTAAAAGATGCCCCGGTGCGGACAGCCCGCGCACATGACCGGCGGGCGTATCGGAATATCGTCGTCGAGCGCCCTGCCGGCGGTTACGGGAAGGCCGAGCTTTTCCCGGACGAGGTTCTGGGAAAACTCGCCCGTGACCGGGAAAATATCCTTGCCCGCGACGTCCAGGCCCAGCGCCCGGCAGTGGTCCTCGATGAAGCCGTCGAGCTCCTCGACGACGACGAGCTTTTTGACCTTGGCCGCGAATTCCCGGATGAGCCCGACGGGAAGCGGGTATACGAGCCCGAGCTTCAGGACGCTCACCGTGTCGCCGAAGGCCTCCCGGACATATTGGTACGACGTCCCGGACGTGACGATGCCGAGCTCCGTGCCGCCCAGCTCGACGCGGTTTAAATCCGTCGTCTCCGCAAACGCCTCCAGGTCGCAAAGCCGCTGCTCAACGACCGGGTGGCGCCGCTTGGCGTTGCCGGGCATCATGATGTACTTCGCGCCGTTTTTTTCGTACGGAACGGGCGGCTTTCCGACGCGCTCTCCCGTGTCCACGATGCTCTGCGAGTGCGCGATGCGCGTGCACGTGCGAAGGATGACCGGCGTGTCGAACCGTTCGGACAGCTCATAGGCCGTTTTTGTGAATTCAAGGCATTCCGCGGAATCGGCCGGCTCGAGCATCGGCAGCTTGGCTGCCTTCGCATAGTGCCGGGAATCCTGCTCGTTCTGCGACGAGTGCATGCCTGGGTCGTCGGCCACGGCGATCACCATGCCGGCGTTTATGCCCGTGTAGGAGATGGTAAACAGAGGGTCGGCGGCCACGTTCAGCCCGACGTGCTTCATGCCGCAGAAGCTCCGTTTCCCGCCGAACGCCGCGCCAAAGGCTACCTCCATAGCCACCTTCTCGTTGGGCGCCCACTCCGAGTAGAGCTCGTCGTACGTCGCCGCGTACTCCGTGATCTCGGTGCTGGGCGTCCCGGGGTAACTGGAAACGACCTCGGCGCCGGCCTCGTAAAGTCCTCTGGCCACGGCCTCGTTTCCAAGCATCAATGTTTTCAAAGACAATCCTCCTGGCAATTGCTTGTAATACGTTACGCTTTGGCTGTAACAACTCGGATTATAACACGCTGAAACACTGTTGTCCAAGCAAATATGCGCGGCGCCTGGATAGCACAATTTGCCCTTTCGGGCAAATTGCGCTTTGCAGGTCATATGAAAAGGAGAGAAGCAGATTACTTTTTCTTGATGAAGATGTTGATGACGAGGCCGACGACGGACAAGCCTGCCAGAATGAGGAACGTTGTTTCAAAGCTGCCCGTCAGAACCTTGATCTTCCCTGCCAGAGTCGCGGCAAATGACGCGATGATCAGATGAAGATTCAGAATGCTGAGATTGAGGGCGAAATTCTTCGGCCCGAAGAATGCGCGGCTGAAAGCCGTCGTGCCTGTCGGCGAAAACCCGTACGAGACGTAGCAAAGACACAGGCCGATGACGCCGAGGGCGAGAGAATGCGTTGTGAACGCGAGAAAGACGGCCAGCGGCCCAAGAATGGCAATGGCGCTCGTGATAAACTGCGTTTTTCTGATTCCCAGCCCGTCAAACAGGGCGCCCGACGCGAAGCGGCCGACCGCGTTGAAGATTGAAGCGATACCGACGAAAGCGACGGCAAACACATCCGTGGCCTGAGTATCCTTCAATATGTCCTTGGCGAAGCTGATCGCCGCGCTGCCAACAGACGACAGGAGCATAAAGAAGGCAAACAAGAGCCAGAAGGAAACGCGGGACAGCACCTGACCGATCGTATAATCCTTCGTTTCAATGACATCCTGCGCCTTATGTACCTTGATCTTATCTGCCGGCAAAACCGTGTCTGCCGACGGCATTTTCAGCAGGAATGCGGCGGCGATGACGACGACGGCTGTCACAATGCCCAGAACGAGATAGGTCGTTCTCCAGGTATCCGCCCCAAGATAATTGTTCGCGAGGTTGCCGATCGTCAGAGAATTGAGCGCAAAGCCTGTCAGGATGACGCCGGAAGCCAGCCCCTTCTTGTCCGGAAACCAGGCTACGACCAGGGAAACAAGCGCGTTATAGACAATGCCGATACCAAAGCCGCTGAGAATACCGTAGGAGAGGTATAGGGTAAATATGCTTTTCCCGGTAAGCTGCGACGTGATGATAAATCCGGCCAGGACAAGCAGTCCCGCGACGAGCATCCGGAGCATATACGACGTTTTCTTTGAAAAGAGCCCCGATACAAAGCCGCCGACGCAGAAGGCAATGATCGTTATCGTGTAATTGAGACCGAGCTGGCCGGCATCCCAGGCAAAATCCCTGGCAAACGGCGCTTTAATGATAGACCAGGCATACACGATGCCTGCGAACAACAAAACGATGGTACCGGCGGCAAGATATGCCCATCTGATCCCTATTTTCGGGTTAGCCTTTTCCATTGTTTTCCCCCATTTTTATGTCACCTGGAATACTGCCTGCCGACGCTTGGCGCCGTACAGGCGTATACTTCCAGATGGAATGCCTATTTTTCTGCGGTTTTCTTCGCGTAGCATGCGAAGATTTTCGCGGTCGCCTCCGGGTCGGGCCGCTTCGTCACGAGAGAAACGACGGGGACTATGACAAGGCTGACAAGCATGGCGAGAACGCCCGCGTTGATCGGGGAGGCGATATACCCTATGAACATATTCGATACCGTTATCCCGACGCCGGTGATGAAGCTGGCCCAGACGGCGGCTTTCGTGGTGCGCTTCCAGTACAGCCCGTAAAGGAACGGACCGAGAAACGAGCCCGCGAGCGCGCCCCAGGAAATGCCCATCAGCTGCGCGATGAAAGTGACGGACGATTTATACTGGACAAGCGCGAGAACGACCGAAATCACGATGAAGACCGCCAGAAAAACGCGGATCGTCAGCACTTGTTTCTTTTCGGTCATTTTCTTGACGATATTGCCCCGGATGAAATCCAGCGTGAGCGAGGAGCTGGACGTGAGGACAAGAGAGGACAGCGTGGAGATGGACGCCGCGAGAACAAGTATGACCGCTATGCCGATCAGTATATCCGGCAGCGTGGTCAAAACGGACGGGATGATCCTGTCGTACATGATCTTGCCCGCGTCGTTGTACAGAGCGGGCGAATCGAAAAGCCTGCCGAAGCCGCCCAGGAAATAGCACCCGCCGGCGATGACCAGCGCGAAGACCGTCGTGACAACCGTGCCCTTCACGATGGCTTTTTCGTCCTTGATCGCGTAATACTTGTGCACCATCTGCGGCAAGCCCCACGCGCCGAGCGACGTCAGCAGGACCACACCTAATAGTCCCAGGGGATCCGGGCCGAACAGCGAATTGAAGACGCCCGTATTCCCGGCTTCGTTTGGCAGGTTCGAAAGGCTGCTGAGCGCCGCGGAGAAGCCTCCCTGTCCGTTTAAGACAACGATAATGATCGCGACGATGCCCACCAGCATGACGAGACCCTGTATTAAGTTGTTGATCGCGGTGGCGACATAGCCGCCCACAATGACATAAACGGCGGTCAGAACGGCCATCGCAATAATGCAGATCGAGTAATCGATGTTGAAGGCGATGCCGAATATCCTCGACAGCCCGTTGTAGAGCGAGGCCGTATACGGGATCAGAAAGACGAACAGTATCACGGAAGCCGCTATCTTCAGGTTTTTGCAGTTAAAGCGGCTCTCGAAGAAATCGGGCATCGTGGCGCTGCCGAGATGATGCGTCATGAGCCGCGTCCGGCGCGCGAGGACGAGCCAGGCGGCCATGCCGCCGATCAGCGCGTTCCCGATCCCGATCCAGGTGGCTGAAATCCCGAATTTCCAGCCGAACTGGCCCGCGTAGCCGACGAAGATGACGGCTGAAAAATACGTTGTCCCGTAAGCCAGCGCGCTCATCCACGGCCCGATGCTGCGGCCGCCGAGAACGAACTGGTTGACGTCGGAGGTCCTTTTGCGGGCGTAAATGCCGACGCCGACCGTGATCACGACGAATATCAGGAGCAATATAATCTTGATAACCATTACAGATACCTCACAGTCATTAGATTTTAATTTGCCAAAGAGGTTACCTATGCGTTGCTTTGTGTCGCGACGATGCTGTCGGCCCCGTAAACGGACCGCAGTTTCGGTTTCTCGATTTTTCCGGTCGGGTTCCTCGGCACCTTCGCGAAGATGATCTTCCTCGGCCGTTTATAGCGCGGCAGCTCGTGGCAGAACGCGTGGATGTCCTCCTCCGTGCAGGTATGGTCCGGCTTGATCTCGATGATTGCCGCGGCGATCTCGCCCAGACGCGGGTCCGGCAGGCCGATGACAGCCACGTCCTTCACGTCCGGGTGGGCGCTCAGGAAGTCCTCGATCTGGACGGGATAGATATTCTCCCCGCCCGTAATGATGACGTCCTTCTTGCGGTCGACGAGGTAGATGAAGCCGTCCGGGTCCATATACGCCATATCGCCCGTAAAGAGCCAGCCGTCCTTCAGAACCTCGTTCGTGGCCTCCTCGTTGTGGTAATAGCAGGTCATGACGCCCGGGCCCTTCACGCACAGCTCGCCGACGTCGCCCTGCTTCACGGGCTTGCCGTCCTCGCCGATGATCCTGACCTCCCAGCCGTACCCGGGGACGCCGATGGCGCCCACCTTGCGGATGTTCTCCACGCCCAGGTGGACGCAGCCGGGGCCGATGGACTCCGACAGGCCGTAGTTCGTGTCGTAATCGTGCTTTGGGAAGTATTCCTTCCAGCGCTTGATCAGGCTCTGAGGAACCGGCTGCGCGCCGATGTGCATGAGCCGCCACTGTGAGAGCTCGTAGTCGGAGATCTTGAGGTCTCCCCTGTCAAGCGCGTTTAAGATGTCCTGCGCCCACGGCACCAGGAGCCAGACGATCGTGCATTTCTCGCGCGAAACGGCGTCGAATATGTACTGGGGATTCGTCCCCTTCAGTATGACGCCCTTCCCTCCGACGAGAAAGCTGCCGAACCAGTGCATCTTCGCGCCGGTGTGATACAGCGGCGGGATGCACAGGAAAACGTCGTCCTTCGTCTGGCCGTGATGCGCCTGCTCGCACGCGCACGCGTGCATGAGGCTTTGATGCTTGTGGAGGATTGCCTTCGGAAATCCCGTCGTGCCCGAGGAAAAGTAAATCGCGCCGAAATCGTCGTCGGTGATCTTGATGTCCGGCGTCGCGCTCGAGCAGTCGGACGTCAGAAGCGCGTAATCCTCGGCAAACGGCGGGCACACCCCGCCTCCCGTGTACATGAGCAGCCTGTTCCCGTTGATCTCCTCGGCGATCTCCTCGATGCGCCCGATGAACTCCGGCCCGAAGATCAAAACGTCCGCCTCGGCCAGATTGAGGCAGTACTTGATCTCCTCGGCCGTATAACGGAAATTGAGCGGCACGGCCAGCGCGCCCGTCTTCAGGACGCCGAAATAGATCGGCAGCCACTCCAGTCCGTTCATCATCAGAATGGCGACCTTGTTCCCCTTCCGGATCCCGGTGCTCAGCAAAAAGTTCGCGAGCCTGTTGGCCTTTTCGTTGAAGATGTTCCAGGTGATCTCGCGCCTGTAGTACGGCGAGTGGGACGGCTCGATCAGCTCGTACTCCTTCCACGTCACATGTCGTTTCCCCTGCTGTTCGGGATTGATCTCCACAAGGCACACGTCGTCCCCGTACAGCCTGCAGTTTTTCTCCAGGATTTCCGTAATCGGCATGAAGCAACTCCCCCATTGTTGTCACTTTTTTTGAGTGGCCGCCGATTTGCGCGCGTCCTTGCGCCGACGGCCGACCGGGCGCGCGGGCGCGCGTCCGGAGGTTCTTTAACGCTTTAAATGACCTGGGATTTAAATCATTTGGTCTTTAAAGCATTAAAGTGACTATAGCAGACCGCCCGCCGTTTGTCAAGAGTGATGACGTCCTTTTTAGGCTCCTTTTTGTTTTTTCGGCAGGCGTCCCGGCGCGCTTCGGATTGTATGGCCAGACGCTCCCGGCCGGGGGCGGCGCTCGGACGCGCAGATCATCGTTTACATATCCGGCGTCGGGTGATACCATGTAACAAAGGATCGAAAAAAGCCATGCCGCAGCGAAAAGGGGCGATCCGCGTGCGAAAGCTGGCCCTGGCGGCCCTGTCGTTTTCCGCCGCCGTTTTTCTGTGCCGATACGTTCTTCCCGCGCCGGTTTTTACGCACGGCCGCGGCGTTTTCGACGCGGCTTTATATGCCGCGGCCGGTTCCGCCGCGGCGGCGGCGGCCGGGTTTTTTCTGAAGCCGCCGGCCCGGCTTCGGCTCCTGCTCGTGTGCTCTTTTTTGGCTGCCGGTTTCCTGTGGAGCGCGCTGTACGCAGGTCTTTTCGTCAAGCCGGCCGCCGCGCTTGACGACTCGATTGTTAGTGTCGCGGCCGTGGCTCTGGGCGCGCCGGAGGAAACGGACTACGGCTATCAGCTGCCGGTCGCCGTCAAGACGGACGGCGCGCCCGCCATCACAACGCGCCTGTACGGCTACGGTGAGATTCCCGCAATCAAGGCGGGCGACGCGCTCGGGTTTACGGCCCGATTCCGGCTGGCCGACTCGGTCTACGGCGAGCGGACGGACGCTTACTTCGCCAAGGGCATTTTCCTTCTGGCCTACGCCGACGGCGATATCACCGTCACGGATGCGAAAACGCCGGCCGCGTACTGGCCGCTGTGCATAGCGGACGCGGCGAAGCAGCTGGCGCGGCGCATCTTTCCGGACGGCGCGCGGGACTTTATGTCCGCGCTCCTGCTGGGCGACCAGTCCGGCGTGTACGCGGATCCTGTTTTGTCCTCGTCGCTTTCGGCCGCCGGCGCGGCGCACGTCGTCGCCGTTTCGGGGATGCACCTGTCGTTTCTCGTCGGCTTTCTGAATCTGCTCGTCAAAAAGAAACGGCGGCTGGCGGCCGCCGCGATCCCGCTGATTGTCCTGTTCATGGCCGTCGTCGGCTTCCGGCCGTCGCTTGTCCGGGCCGGCGTCATGCAGATCTTTGTGCTCTCGGCCCCCCTTTTCAAGCGCGAGAGCGACGTTTTCACGTCGCTGCCCGCGTCGCTGATGCTCATCCTGCTCGTCAACCCGTTTTCGGCCACGAGCGCCGGGCTTCAGCTGTCGTTCGCGTCGACGCTTGGGATCGCCCTGTTTTCCGAGAAGCTGTACACGCGGCTCGACGGGCCTCTTGACGGGAAACAAATCTACAAATACCGCCTGTCCCGATACGCCGCCCGCCTTGTGCTCGGGGGGCTTGCCTCCACGCTCGGCGCGCTCGCGCTCTCCGTCCCGCTGACCGCCCTGCACTTCGGGACCGTCTCCGTCGTCGCGCCGCTGACAAATCTGCTCATTCTGCCGCCTGTGGCGCTGTCCTTCGTCGGCGGGATGCTCGCGCTGATCATAGGCTTTATCTGGGCGCCCGCCGGCGCCGTCCTGGCTTATCTGGCCGCGCTGCCGGCAAAGCTCGTCACCGGCGCCGTCGCCGGACTGGCGCGGGCGCCGTTCGCGGCCGTGTACACGTCGAGTCCCGCGGTTGTCATCTGGCTCGTCTACGTCTACGCGCTGCTCCTGGCCCTGTGGGTTTTTCGCGCGCGGATCCGGCAGTATTTGATCCCCGCGTGCCTTGCCGCCGTGACCTTGTGCCTGGTCCTCGTCGGCTCTTCCGTCTTCCCGGCCGGCGGACTGTCCGTGACGGCGCTTGACGTCGGACAGGGCCAGTCCGTCGTCATGACGTCGGGCCGGTACACGGCGGTGATCGACTGCGGCAGCATCAGCGGGAAGGACGCGGGCGACCTGCTCGTGCGGCACCTCCGAAGCGGCGGCCGGACAAGGATCGACCTGCTGATCCTCACGCACTTCCACACGGACCACGCCGACGGCGTCCTGGAGGTCCTCGAGCGCTTCCCCGTCTCGGCGCTGGCGATGCCCGACCCGTCCGTTGACGGCGGGGAGCTGCCGCAGCAGATCGCCGCGCTGGCCGCCGAAAAGGGCGTCCGGATCGTCTGTGTGACCGAAAACCTCGCCGCGACGCTGGGGGACACGCGGCTCGTCCTGTACGCGCCGGCCGGCGACACGGACGAAAACGAGCGCGGCGTCGTCATCCAGGCAACGCGCGGCGATTTCGTCGCGATTGTCACCGGCGACATCGGCGCGGAGACGGAGCGGCGTCTTCTTGAGCTGTCGGACTTCCCGGACATCGAGCTGCTGGTCGCCGGCCATCACGGGTCGAAATACGCCACGTCCGACGAGCTGCTCGGCGCCGTCGCGCCGGAGGTCGCGCTCATCTCGGTCGGCTACAACAGCTACGGTCACCCCGCCCCCGAGACGCTTGAAAAGCTGGCGCGCGCCGGCATCGCCGTTTACAGGACGGACCAGTCGGGGAATGTGACCGTCAGGGCATGGTAATCCCGGATGATTTCATGTATAATAAGTGAAAAGACCACGCGCCGGAAGACAGGTTTAAAACTGTTCGGCAAAGCGCGGCAGGCTCCGGAGGCGGTCATGGCAAAAAAAGCACGGACGGATACGGTCGACGCGCTCGACGAATTAAGAAACGACATCGCCGCGGGCCGCCCCCGTCGGCTTTATGTGTTTCACGGCGCGGAGCGCTACCTGGCCGAGCACTACATGCGCGAGCTGCGCGGTCTTCTGTGCCCCGGCGGCACAAACGATTTCAACTACAGGCGGTACGAGGGAAAGGGCCTTCGCGCCGACGAGCTGGCCGCGGCCTGCGAGACGCTGCCGGTCTTCTCAGAGCGCACGCTCGTCGAGGTCCGCGATTACGACCTTTTCGGCGCCGACGAGGCCGAGCGCGAAACGCTTACGGCGCTTTTCGGCGACCTGCCCGACTACGTCTGCCTCGTCTTCTTTTACGACGTGCTGGAGTACGCTCCGGACGGCCGTCTCAAAAAACTGACTTCCGCCCTCAAGAAAGAGGCGTCCGTCGTGGAGTTCAGGGCGCAGGAGCAGTCCAGGCTCATCAAGTGGATCAAACGGCACTTCGCCGAGGCCGGCAAGTCGATCGACACGCCCACGGCGGAATACCTCGCCTTCGTGACGGGCGGCCTCATGACGGCGCTCGACACCGAGATTGAAAAGCTCGCCGCATACGCCCCGGGAGAGTCCGTGACGCGCGGCGACATAGACGCGGCCGTCACGCCCGTGCTCGACGCCGTGTCCTGGAAGCTGACGGACAGCATCGTCGGCGGCCGGTTCGACGACGCCGCGCGCATACTGGCCGATCTGTGCAGCATGCAGGAGCCGCCGCACAAGCTGGTCTATTCGATCACGCTCAAGCTCCGCCAGCTCATGGCGGCGCGCGTGCTGCTCGACCGCTCGCTCGGCGAGGAGGCGCTCATGCGCATCTGCGGCATGAAATACGGCTTCCAGGCGCGCATCCTCCTCGGCAGCGCGCGCAAGACGACGGCGGGGCGCTGCGCGCGCTTTGTCCTCCTCTCCGCAGACACGGCGTACAGAATGAATACGGGCGGCGACCCCGAGTCGCTCCTGACGGAGCTTCTGATCCGACTGGCCGCGTGCTGGAAAGGGAGCGCGTCATGCTGAGCGTCCGGGAGGTCATCGTCGTCGAGGGACGTCACGACAAGAACGCCGTCCGCGCCGCCGTCGACGCCGTCGTCGTCGAGACGTCCGGCTTCGGCGTCTTTTCCGACGCGGAAAAGCTCGCGCTCCTCAAAAAGCTCGCCGATGCCCGGGGCCTCATTGTCCTGACCGACAGCGACGGCGCCGGTTTTCTGATCCGCAATCACCTGAAGGGAAAGCTGAACGGCAAAAACGTCAAGCACGCGTATA
Source organism: uncultured Papillibacter sp. (assembly GCA_964391385.1). GTDB lineage: Bacteria > Bacillota > Clostridia > Oscillospirales > Oscillospiraceae > Sporobacter. The sequence goes on along the minus strand of CAYMLM010000015.1, from coordinate 5,007 downwards.
TCCCGGACGTGTCCGGGCGCGAGCGGCGCAAGCGCGTGCCGTCCAAAGAGGGCAAGCTCGGCGTCGAGGCGATGAGCCGCGACGTCATCGTCTCGGCGCTGCGGCGCGCCGGCGCGACGTTTGCGGACGGCGACGGCCTGCCCGCGCGGGAGGTCGGCGCCATTACGAAAGCCGACCTGTTTGAGGCCGGCTTCACGGGCCGGCCCGGGTGCGGCGGCTTGCGACTGGGCCTGCTGACGGCGCTCGGCCTTCCCGAACGGCTGTCCCCCAACGCTTTGCTCGACGTGCTCAACGCCCTGTATACAAAGCCCGAATTTTTAAGTTTTCTGTCGCACTATCGGGATAAAGAGCAAACTTTGTGAGATTGTGAAAAAAAGACTTACAAATTTCTAGAGGCTGCAACGGTTAGTTGGCGGCCTTTTTTTCTTCCCCCACATTTGGTGCCTTCGTCGAACACTGTCGAATTTCTGCGTTTTTTTCTGCTGGATTTCCCAGGCTCCTTATGGAATAATTTTGAGCAGAAACAGCTTGGAAGAGAGGAGTTAACAAGGATGCGACAAATGGAAGTCCGCAGGAATCAGGCGCGCCTCTGCGATCAGGAAAAGACGCTCATCTACACCATCACCATCGACGAAGTGACCGAACCCGTCTCGGGTCTGGAGCTCGAATCCTACGGCGTCGGCGTTGCGATTCTGGAAAGCGGGGAGGCCGGAATCGTGCCGAATGTGACGTTTTGCAGGACGAAAATTGAGTCCCTCATCGAAACGCTGGCCGCGCACCTCGTAACGCCCGTCACCGTCCGGGATGTCGTGGAGGACTGGCTCTGCCGCGACAGCTGACGAAGCGCAGCCGGCAACACAGCAAATTTGCCTGCCGATCGGCAGGCAAATGCTTTATAGTTCACAACGCGTCGTATGTGTGTTATAATAGCCGTTATAATCCATCCGTGAAAACAAGCCGACGGACCCAAAAAAATAAGAAAGAGAACGGAGGTCCAGCATGAAGTGCCCGTATTGCGGTTATTCCGAAAGCCGCGTCATCGACTCAAGGCCCGCCGAGGAGGGCGCCACGATCCGGCGCCGCCGCGAGTGCCTGTCCTGCCAGAAACGCTTCACGACCTATGAGATCATGGAGCGCGTGCCGCTCGTCGTGATCAAGAAGGACGGCAGCCGGCAGACTTTCGACAAGATGAAGATTCTAAACGGCCTTTTGAGGGCCTGTGAAAAGCGCCCCGTCGCGCTGGACGACATGCAGAGGGTCGCCGACGAGATCGAACAGGAGCTTCAGAACGCGCTCGAACGCGAGGTCGATTCGTCGGTCATCGGCGAGCTCGTCATGAAAAAGCTCAAAGCGCTCGACGAGGTCGCCTATGTCCGGTTCGCCTCCGTTTACCGTTCCTTCAAAGACCTCAACACGTTTATGGACGAACTCAACAAGCTCTTGAAAGACAAATGAGCTTGGGAGAGCTGCCGATTCGCCGTCTCCTTTAAAAAATACTGCCGAAGCGGATCTTCTCGATGGAGGAAATGCTTTCAAGCCGCGCCCGCACGGCCTGCGCCGCGCCCCTCACGGCCCCTTCTTCCTTTGCGTAAATCTGCTCCAGAAGGCCGTAGAGCAGGTCCGTCGCCGCCTCGATTTCATTGTGACGCAAAACCAGGTGCGTATACGTGTCGCTTCCGGTCCACAGCTGCGCCGCTTTCTCGGCTTTTTTCTCGGCCTCGTCCCACTTGTCTTCGAGCGCGGACTTCTCTGCCGCTTCGATCAGCGCGACGACGTCGCCGGTCAGTTTGCCGAGAAAATGGGTGTTGACAAGCGCGGCGGCCAGCAGAAGCAGCAGAAAGCATACGGTGATGATCTCCTTTTTCATACGGCGCTTTCCATGACGGCAAAGTAGACGCGCCTGAATTCGTCGACCGTCATCAGGTAGACGTCCCGGGGATCCCGGATGTTCCGGCTCTTCAGCTGGTTTTTGAGCCAGGCGTCGTTATAGCCCATTTTACGGAGATTGTCTCCGAGCACGCGGCCCTCGTTGATGACCGTCACCGGATAGCCGGCGTCGTCCGCCTGCACGCCCATCTGCTGCGGCGTCAGCGGGGACTGGCCGGGAAACAGCAGCGTGCTGATCGAGCCGTCCGTCTCCAAGACGGCGTAGTTGACGGTGCTGATGTCCGAGATATTTTTCTTGCGCAGCTGCTCGGCCAGCTCGTCGAGCGTCAGCCGGTTCTTCTTCATTTCGCGCTGGACGATCTGTCCCTTTTTGATGACGATGCAGGGCTTGCCGCTGATGAGCGCGCGCAGCCGGACGCTCTTGACGATGACGCCTGAGATGAGAACCTCGCAGCACAGGAGCGTCAGAACGGGTATCAGCCCATACAGGAGCGGCGTGCCGATATCCTGGAGCGGATGCGCGGCGAGGTCCGAGATTAAAACGGCGACCACGAGCTCGGCAGGCTCGAGCTCTCCGATCTGGCGCTTGCCCATGATCCTGAAAGAGATGATAATCGCCGCATATAATATGAGCGTTCTGATGATCGCGATAGCCACCGTATCCCACCCTATATTTTAGTATATTTAGCATAGGTTAGTATAACCGGACGCCGACGGTATATTTATTTAACAAAACCGGGCGGCGCGCTTTGATTTGAGGAGAAACCCTGATGTCCATACACGAAGAATGCGGCGTATTCGGTATTTACGATACGGGCGGTAACTGCGCGTGGAGCACCTACTACGGGCTTTACGCCCTGCAGCACCGAGGCCAGGAGCAATGCGGGATCGCCGCCGTCAACAACCTGGAGCTGACCTGCTACCGGGATTCCGGCCTCGTCGGGGACGTCTTCGACGCGCCGATCCTCGACGACTTAAACGGCACGATGGCCATCGGCCATGTCCGGTACTCGACGACGGGCGGCTCCCGGCGCGAAAACGCGCAGCCGCTGACGCTCAAGTACGTCAAGGGTTCGCTGGCGGTGGCGCACAACGGCAACCTGACGAACACCGACGAGCTCAAGCTCGAATACGAATACAAGGGCGCGATCTTCCACACTTCGACGGATTCGGAGGTCATCGCGTACATCATCGCGCAGGAGCGCCTGCGCTGCGGGAGCGTCGAGGAGGCCGTCGTGCGCGCGATGCGCCATCTGGCCGGCGCGTACTCGCTCGTCGTCATGTCCTCGCGGAAGCTGATCGCCGCGCGCGATCCCCTGGGCTTCCGGCCGCTGTGCATGGGCCGGCGCGGCGACGCCGTCGTCTTCGCGTCGGAGAGCTGCGCGCTCGACAGCGTCGGCGCGACGTTCGTGCGCGACATCGAGCCGGGCGAGGTCGTCTGCGTGTCGGACGGCCGGATCACGAGCCTGAAGGACAACTGCGGCGAAAAGTCGCACCTGTGCATTTTCGAGTACATCTATTTCGCGCGGCCCGACAGCGTCATCGACGGGCAGAGCGTGCACGACTCGCGGATGCTCGCGGGCGCGTACCTGGCGGAGGAATACCCGATCGACGCCGATATCGTCGTCGGCGTGCCGGACTCCGGCCTCGTCGCCGCGAAGGGCTACGCGCTCGCGTCCGGCATCCCGTTCAACGACGGCTTCGTCAAAAACAGGTATGTCGCGCGCTCGTTCATCAAGCCCACGCAGGAAAGCCGGGCGATGGCGGTCAAGCTCAAGCTCAATCCGCTCCGCTCGACGGTCGAGGGAAAGCGCGTCGTGATGATCGACGACTCCGTCGTCCGGGGCACGACCTCGGGCCAGATCATAAAGCTGCTCCGCGACGCCGGGGCCAAAGAGGTCCACATGCTCTCCTCCGCGCCGAAATTCATCGGCCCGTGCTACTTCGGCACGGACATTCCGTCTAAAAACGAGCTGTTCGCGACGTCCCACACGACGGAGGAGATGCGCCGGATCATCGGCGCGGACAGCCTCGGTTTTCTCAGCCTCAAAAACCTGTCGAAGATCGCGCCGGACTCCAAATGCGGCTTCTGCGACGGGTGTTTTTCGGAAAAATATCCGCTGCCGGTCTCTCACCTCGAAAACAGGGGAAGCTGCGGCGGCTGCGGCGGAGCCGGAGGGGATGAGGATCTGTGAGATTCACAAAAATGCACGGCGCGGGCAACGACTATATTTTCATCAACTGCCTCGAGGAAACGGTCCAAGACCCGTCCGCCCTGAGCGTCCGGCTCTCCGACCGTCATTTCGGCGTCGGCGGCGACGGGATCGTCCTCATCTGCCCGTCGGACAAGGCCGACTTTAAAATGCGCATGTTCAACTCCCTTGACGGCTCCGAGGCCCAGATGTGCGGCAACGCCGTCCGCTGCTTCGGAAAATATGTTTTCGAGCGGGGTATGACGGATAAAACCGAACTGGACATAGAAACGCCCGCCGGCGTCAGGCGCCTGACGCTGAACCTGGAGGACGGCGCCGTCAGGTCCGTCCGGGTCGATATGGGCGAGCCGGTCACGGCATCGAAAAAAATCCCCGTGCTCACCGAGCTGCCCGAATTCATCGACCGGCCCGTGACGGCCGGCGGGAACACCTACCGGATGACGTGCGTCAATATGGGCAACCCGCACGCCGTGACGTTCGTCGGCGACGTCCGCGCGCTCGACCTGCCGGCCATTGGCCCAGAGCTCGAAAACCATCCGCTCTTTCCCGAACGGGCCAACATCGAATTCGTGGAGGTCGCCGGCGAGGCCAGGCTCAGAATGCGCGTCTGGGAGCGCGGCAGCGGCGAAACGCTCGCCTGCGGCACCGGCTCGTGCGCATCGCTCGTCGCGGCCGTTTTAAACGGGAAAAGCGGGCGGCGCGCCAGGCTGATTCTGCTGGGCGGCGCGCTCGACATCGAGTGGCGCGAGGCCGACAACCGCGTGTATATGACGGGCCCGGCGGAATTCGTCTTCGACGGCGAAATCTGAATGGGGGGGGGGGCGCGCCCCCCCCCCCAAAAAACACCCCAACAAAAAAAAAAAACAAAAAAAAACAAAAAAAAAAAAAAAAAAAAAAAAAAAAAAAA
>CAYMLM010000014.1:0-21458 GCA_964391385.1 uncultured Papillibacter sp. | reverse complement strand
CCCAACGCGCCGCTGACGGAGGAGTAAACCGTCACCGTGCTGTTCGCTTCCGCCGTCCCCGTAAACGTTGGCGTCGTGTCGTTTGTGTTGTTGTCCGTAGAGGAACTGCCCGAGTCCGAGCCCGCCGACAGGTCCGGTGCGGACGGCGCGCTCGGCGCGCCCGTATCAATCACAAGCGCCTTGTTGGCTCCAAGGGAACCGGCCGCGCCCGGCGCCGGCAGCGTCAATACGGCATTGACGCCTGAAAACCGGATTGTCCCGCCGTTGAGCGACAGCGCGTTGGCGCTGACGCAGTCCAGGTCGGCGCTCGTGTCGCCGGCCTGAACGGTATAATTGAACGTGAGCGTTGATCCCGCTACGTTGTCACAGTCGATTGTCCTGTCGGTTATCCCCGTTTCCAGGGTCAGCTGCGGCGTGCCGGTCACCGTCACCGCTTCGCTGAAGGTGACGGTAACGGGGATGACCGCGCCGACGCCGTAGGTGCCGTTGTCTGCCGTTGAGCTCACGCTCGTGACGGTTGGCGGCGCTGCCGTGATGTCGATATTGACAGTGCCCAGCACAGCGCTGCCGCTCCCGTCGTTGGCCGAAAGGGTCAGCGTCGCGGCGTTGTCGCCGACAGCGTCGACGGCGCCCGTATACTGAATGTTTGAAGCGTTATTGAGGTAAGTGTCAATATTGGCCGCCGTACCCTCCAGTGTGAGCGTTACCGTCCCCGTGCCCGTGACAGTTACGCCGCCGCCCGACAATGCCGCGAGCGTACCCGCGCTGGCCGTCAGCGTCAGCGTGATGTTGTTTGCGCCCGAATCGACATCGCTCAGCGTGGCTGCCGTCAGGTCGACGTTGCTGGCCGTATTCTCCGTCACCGTAATGTCTGTGGGCAGCCCGCTGATCCGCGGCCTGTCGTTCGCGCCGGTTATGCTGACGGTGAGCGTCGCATTACCTGTAGCACCCCCGTTGTCTGTGGCCGTGACGGTGAAGGTCTCGCTCTGGTTTGAGGAAACGGCGTTGATGGCCGTGCTGTTCGGGACAAAGGCGTAATTGCCGGTGGTGCTTTTTACATACAATGTGCCGTAGGTCCCTGCTAATGAAACGTCATATGTTGTCGCGCCGATAATGGTGCTGCCGCCCGTGGCGCCGCCGGAGATGCCATAAGACAATGTGTCCCCGTCGCCGTCGGTGGCCGACAGCGTCTCGGTGGCGGTTGTAAAGGTATCGTTCGCGGCGGTGTCGGTATAGGTGATGGCTGCGGGTGGTGTGACGGTGGGCGCCGTGTTGGCAGGCGCAAATGTCGGGTAACTGTCCGCAACCGCCATCCAAGAGCCATAGGGTCCCTTGTGTCCGTTTAACAGATCGACGAAAGCTGCGTTTTTCATATCAGCTGTAGTCATCCCGGAGCATGTGCCCGGCAGGGCGGATTCAGCCATGCCGGAGCCAAGAAACAGATTGGAATCCCAATAGGAATATTCAACCGTGCCCTCGTTTAAGTCCGCCAGTCCGCCAGCTAAGCTGTCATAAGTTATATTTGCCGCAGAAAAACAATTTGTGATTGTTGATCCGCTTTGGTTCCAGGACACAATTCCGCCGGCGCAGTTATAGGCGTATAAAGCTCCGAGATTATAGCAGTTTGCAATTGTTCCGCCCGCTACATTATGTCCCGCAATTCCTCCGGTCTCGGAGAAACCGCTTTCACTGGTTGAGTGAATATCGCCGGTGTTGAAGCAGTCGTAAATCGTACCAGCTGTGTTGATTCCCGTGATCCCGCCCGCAACCTTTACGCTGGTCACAGAGGCGGAGTTTACGCAGTTGCGGATGCTCCCGCCGTTTCCGCCCGCAATGCCGCCGTAATTTAAACTATGGTCAACCGTATTCCCGGTAATTGTGCCGGATACGGAACAGCCGGATATTGTGCCGTAATTAAATCCGCTGATGCCTGCACAATAAACTTTTCCATTGGTTATATTCACGTCGGCAAGGGTGATATCCTTAACTATGGCTGTTGAACCTGTATATCCAAACAGGCCGCATGTCTGGTTGTCTGCAAAACCGAAGGCATCTATGTAAAGTCCGGTAATCGTATGGCCGCCGCCGTCAAATGTGCCCACAAAAGAATTCGACAAGGTGTTGATGTTTGCTATGGGTGTCCACGCATGGCCGCTTAGTACAATATCCGCAGCGAGCGTTATTGTATCTCCGGCAAAGAAGTCTGTTTGAGCATTGCAAATTGCAGCCAATCCCGCCAGTTCTTCGGCCGTGTTGATCGTAAAGGATGTGGCAGTTGTATTGTGCCAACTGGTGTCAACCGTCCCGTCCCATGCATCCGCCGCGCTCGCCGTGAGCATCGTCGCCGGCAGCAGGCTGAGCGCCATCGCAAACGTCATTATGAGCGCGAGTGCCTTTTTCGGAAATCGTCTCTTCATTTGGGTCCTCCCGGATAGATAACTTTGAATCATTTTTAAAACCATATTGTCTCACATTTTAATCCACGAGGCAGACAATGTCAAAGTTTTGGGAGAATATGCAAACGTTTCAGTGTACGGCATCGCCTGCGCGTTTTGCCATGTTAAAACAGCATGGCAAAACGGCGCGCCCCGCGCGGGACAGGTTGACGCCGGGCGCGCGCGATTATATGATAGCCACATCAACATGATTGAAAGGAAGCATCGCCATGAGGGAAGGAAAACGGTTTATCGACCTGCACAGCGCGCCGTTCGGGCGCAAGGGCTCGTTTTTCATCATCCAGCAGAGCGACACCGGGCGCGACCACTTCGGCGCGGGCGACCTGTGGGTCGGCACGACCCGCTCGACCGGCTACGGCTACTCCGGCATCGAGACGACAAACCGCGTCATGAAGATACGGCTCAAAAAGGACGGCCGGCCCGTGCCGTTCGCCGTGTCCAATACGCCGGGCGAAATCGTCCTGGAAACGGATCACGGCGCGATGCATATCTGCATCTCAGAGCATACGCTTTTGCAGTTCCACTCGTCGGACGGGCTCACGCTCGAGCTGTCCGCGCCGCTCGACGCGTTTCACGCGATGGTCAAGGACATGCTTGACGGCTCTTATCAGCTTATGACGTGCATGAGCGCCGTCACGTGGCTTTTCGTCCCGGTCTGCGGCACGTGCGTGATGGACGCCCCGTACGACTGGCGCGCCATGCGCACGCCGCACATGCGCGGCGAGTGGCACCCCGACCAAAACGGCATCCTGGACCTCGCGGTGGAGGAATTCGAGCTCGAGACGAAAAAGCGTCCGTCCTACCCCGAATACGGCGGCGCTGCCGCCGCCGTCCAAAAGGAATTCGAGGCCTTCCGCGACGCCTGCATCCCGGCGTTCGGCGACGAATTTAAGGACAGCCGCGACGCCGCCGCTTGGATGATCTGGTCGCACACGCGCGTCCCGGCCCCGCGCAGCCTCATCCAGCGCGAGATGGTCACCATGATGCACCAGCTCTTCGGTCAGTGCTACTGCTGGCAGCAGGCTTTCCAGGCGATGGCCAACTGCAAAAACGCCGACTTCGCGTGGGACCTCCTGCAGTCGGTCTTCGACTATCAGATCCCGGAGACCGGCCAGATCCCGGACCACATCGACGAAATCACGAAGACGTACCTGTCCTTCAAGCCGCCGATCTACGGCGTGGCCCTCAATTGGCTCCTCGACCGCAGCGACCACTCGGCCGTCTCGAGCGAGCGCAAGGCGCTTTTGTACGACGAGCTTTCAAAACTCTACCGCTTCTTCTTTGACTACCGGGACCTTGACGGCGACGGTCTGCCGGAATACCACCTGTGCGACGAGACGGGCTGCGAGGACACCTCGATGTGTATCCGGGGCCTCCCGCTGGCCTGCCCGGAGCTGGCCGCGTACCTCGTCAGCCTCGCCGACGGCCTGTCGCGCCTGGCGGCCCTGCTCGGCAGGGACGAAGAAGCCGCGGCGTGGGACGCGCAGGCCGCCGCGCTTGCCGAACGCACGCTCGAGACCTACTGGACGGGCGAGCGGTTCGTGGCGTTTCGCGCCGGGACGAACGAGCGCGTCGTGACCGGTTCCATCTCGTTTTTCACGCCGCTCGTCATGGGCAAACGCCTGCCGAAGGAGGTTGCCGACAAGCTCGTAGCCGACCTTTTCACGGAAAACGTACATATCACGCCCTACGGCGTGCCCTCCGAAGCGCTCGACAGCCCGTATTTCGAGCACGGCTGGTCCAAGGGCACGATCCAGTCGCCCACCATGTGCCTCGTCGTCCTGGGCCTTGCCGCCTGCGGCCGCGCGGACGAGGCGCGCGACGCCGCCCAGCGCTACGCGCGCACGGTGCGCGACAACGGCATGTACCACATGATCGACCCCATCACCGGCCGCGGCAACGACCAGGCCATCGGCGTCAACAACACGCAGTACTGGGCGGCCTGGACCGCCGGCGTCTTCACGCTTTTTGCCGGATACATATGCTGAAATAAAACGGACCCTTTCAGGCCCGTTTTCAGGGTTTACCAGGTTTTTTCGAGCGGGATGTCGAAGACGCCGAGCGGCTGGTCGCTGCCGAGCTTGTATTTGCGGTAGACCCCGGCCATCGACACGTCGCAGAAGAAGATCGGCTTTTTCGGGTCAAAGACCTCTTTGAAGATGATCGGGCAGTGGTAAAGCCCCGCCTTTACGTAAAACGTCGTCGGCTTCGTGACGAGAAACGTCTCCATGTTGCCGTTCTCGTCGCCGAGGTGGAACTCGACGACGCCGCCGAGCTCGTCCATCGTCGTCCCGCTGCCCGAAAAAAACAGCCACTGGTCGAAGTCGTGGCGGAACGGCTCGGCTTCCATCGTGAACGGCTCCGTGACGGCCCACCAGCTGAGATCGACGTTTTGCTCCCTGTTCACGTGCATGAAGCACGGCGCGGTCAGCTGCGGGAAGGGCGGGGGAGAGATCGGCTGATGCTCGAATACGTGGTTTCGGTTCAGATGCTCGCGCAGTGTTGACATAATAGAAAACCTCGCTTTCCGTATTTTTCTGAGCACAGTGTAGCACAGCCGCCGCAAGAGTTCAAACGATAACAGACAATAACCGGAGGTAACCATGTACGATAAAATCATCTTTACGCCCCAGGCGCAGCCCCAGGACAATCCGGACACGTGCCTGCGCACGGCCTGGCTCGATGAAAACGTCTTCCCGAACGCGCCGTATTTCGAGCTTCTGTGGACGGCGAAGGACAGCGACGGCCCGCCCGAACACTGCCACGACTTCGACGAGTACCTGGGCTACATGGGCTCCGACCCCGAAAACCCGCTCGACCTGGGCTGCGACTTCGAGATCCGTATCGACGGCGAGGTCTTTCAGACGAACCGGTCGTTCGTGCTGTTTATCCCGGCCGGCGTGAAGCACTGCCCGTATACGGTCAAAAACATGAAGCGCCCGATCATCGGCTTCACCGGCAGCGGCAGCGTCGACTATTTCCGCAAATACGCCGACGGGACCTGCAAGAGAAACTGAAGGGAGACGCCTATGTCCAATTATTTCGCCATTGAGGACCCCAGGCCCCAGCCGCAGGACGCCCTGCTCGACGGCATCCTGAAGCGTTCCGTCTGGATGGACGACGACGTCGTCCGGGGCGCGCCGTATTTCGACGCCGCGTGGATCACGGGGGATATCCCCGGGGGGCCCGAGCCGCATCTGCACAGTCACGACTTCGACGAGTTCCTCGGCTTCATGGGCGGGGACATAAACGCCCCCATGGAGCTCGGCTGCGAGGTCGGGGTCATCGTGGACGGCGAGGCCATGACGCTCGACAAAACCTGCCTCATCTTCATCCCGGCCGGCGTCCGGCACGGCATCGTCTCGGTGACGAACCTCACGAAACCGGTCTTGTGCTATTCCGGCGGCCCGAACGTCCGATACGCGGCGGCCGGGGACGACGGCTGACAGTTACGCCGGCGCGCGCGCGCCGGCGATCAAGCGCGCTGCATGGAGGCGGATTTGGTGGACGACGTGACGTTCAAACAGATAGAAATGTTTATTGCGGTCTCGGAATCGCTCAGCATGACCGAGGCGGCCCGCAGGCTCTTCATCGACCAGTCCGTGGTGAGCCGGTGGATCAGGCGGCTTGAAAAAAATCTGGGCGCGCAGCTCTTCGAGCGGTACAACAAGGGCGTCGTCCCGACGAAGGACGGCCGGGCGCTTTACGACGAGCTCAAGCCCGCCTTCGGCAGGCTGAGCAACGCCCTCGAGACGTTCAAATCGAAAAACAGACAGCCCGACTGCGTTTTTCGGATCGGCTGCCTGGACGACGAGGACGTGCTCGGCGTTTTCAACGAAAGCGTCTTTCCGTTTAAAAAGCTGTATCCGAACGTCCGGCTCAAAATCGACCTGTACTCGTTCGACGAGCTCCGGCGGAGCTTCATCAACGAGAAGCTCGATTACGCCGTCTCCTATTATATGGGGTTCGGGGAATACGCGGACACGCAGCACAGAATCTTCAGGGAAAAACCCGCCTACATCATCCTGTCGAAGGACAGCCCCGCGATCCGAAACGGCGCGCCGGACGCGGGCGCGCTGGGCGACGCCGTGCTTTATCTCATCGCGCCGCCGGAGGTGAGCTCCGCGGAGGAGTACATGCTCGGGCTGTGCGCCCGGCAGGGCTTCACGCCCAAAAAGATCAAATACATGCCGAACCTGCTGGCCATCGAGCTGGCCGTCCGGGACAACCGGGGATTTACGATCGGGACGGATATCTTCACGAAGCATTTTCCGAACGAGCTGCGCGCGTTTCGCATTTCCGGCAAGACGCTCAGCGAGAGCATCGCGCTGTTCTGGCACACGCGCGGGGACCACGGCTTTGCCGACAGGTTTGTCGCGCTGCTGGGCTGACCTGCCAAAACATTCTTCCGCGGGGAACATTTACAGGGATAACATCGTCAGATTCATTTGGAGTACGGTATATTCGGATTAATGATTATGTTTGGAGATGATTTTATGCTGAAAAAGATCACCGCGGTTTTCCTGATCCTTGTGCTGATGGCCTCCACGGCGGTCTCGGCTCTGGCCGCAGGGGAAGCTCTCAACGAAAAACTTGCCCGCGTGACGCAGCTCGTTAAAAAGACTCTGGAGATTGACGACCGGTACACGCAGTACGACGGACGGCTGACGGAGGAAGGCGATTACAGCTACTGGGAGCTCACGTGGTCCAACGACACGGAAACCCTGAGCGTTTGCGCCGACGATACCGGGAAGGTCCTGCGGTACGACCGCTATACGGACAGCGGCTATGTCTATGATTACTATTACGGATACGCGCCGGTACTGCCCGAAACGACCGCCGACGACGCGCTCCCCGTCGCGCAGGCTTTCGTGGACAAGGTGCTCGGCCCGGGCGAATCGGCGTCTTATGATCCGTACGACACCGGGCGCTATACGAGCGACATCGACAGCTACACGTTCAGCGGCACCGTCGCGCTCAACGGCCTCAAGTCTCCCATCTATTTTTACGTAGAGGTACGGACAGACGATATGCGCGTCAACCGGTTCTACCGGGGCGACTGCTACAACAACTACGGCGCCGTCCCGTCGGCCTCGGCGTCCGTGTCTGCCGACAAGGCCGCGTCATTGCTGGACGGGACCCTTGAGCTGCGGCTCCTGTACGTGCTCGACGACGACGGCCAGACGGCCGTGCTGCAGTACCTGCCCGTCTATTCGGGAGACTGGTTCGTCGACGCCAAAACGGGTCAGCTCATCGACCTCGACGAGCTGTACGCCGAGCTGGTCTACGGCAAATCGCTGGCCGGGAGCGGGGTGGCGCAGGAGACCGCCGACTTGGGGGCTTTTAACGGCGGCACCGGCCTTTCTGAGGTCGAGCAGAGCGCTGTCGACGCGCTGGAAGGCGTCCTGTCGAAGGAGGAGCTCGACGCGGCCGTGCGCGGCATGACCGAGCTGGGCGTGGGCCGCGACTGGACGCTCCAGTCCATAGGCTATACGACGGACAAGGAGGCGGGCCAGGTCTTCGGACAGCTCTACTATACCTTGGAAATTTCGGACGAGGCCGTCATCAAAGACCGCTTCCCCGACGCCTACGACGACATGAAGGCGGCCGGGCATATCTACCCGATCTACTACTATAAAAGCGTCTCGGTCGACGCGATGACCGGCGGCCTGATCTCCATTTACAGCTACACGAATTCCGGCTATGAGGAACAGGGTAAGCTGGATGCCTCCAGGCTCGGCGAAAAAGCCTCGGCTTTCCTGCAGAAATACTTCCCGGATACATACGCGCAAACCGCTCTCAACGAACCCTCCGGCGACGGCGCCGCGGGCGCCTTCGTCTACTCGCAGCTCGTCAGCGGCATCCTGTTTCCGCAAAACTCGGCCGTCCTCGACGTCAACGTCTACGACGGCACGATCGACAGCTTTAACATCAGCTGGACGGACGACGTCCGTTTTGACTCGGCGGACGGCCTCGTGAGCGCCAACGCGGCGCTTGAGACCTACACCGGCTGTTTTGACACGCTGCTGCAGTATCTGCTGGTGCCCGTCCAGACGGACGCGTACGGCTACGCGTACGCCTATGCGCTCAAGCTCGCGTATAAGCTGGACTCCGAGCAGAGCGTCACGGGCGTGGACGCCAAGACCGGACAGCCGATCCTTTACGAGGATACGGGCGCGCCCGAACCGCTCGTGTACGACGACCTGCAGGGCAGCTACGGGAAGCAGCAGATCGAAGCGCTCGCCCGCTACGGCATCGGCTTTGCCGGCACGAGCTTCCTGCCGACGGCAAAGCTCACGCAAAAGGACGCGCTGATCCTCCTTTTAAGCGCGGTGGGCTATTCCTCCGAAGAGGAGGACGACCTGTATTATATGGCCTATAATTACAACCTTCTGACGGAAGACGAGCGGGACCCCGACAAGCAGATGACGCGCGCGCAGCTCGTCAAAATGCTCATCGGCGCGACGGAATACGGCCCGGCCGCGGAGCTCGAGGGGATCTACGTCTGCGGCTTTGACGACGACGCGCGCATATCGGCGCAATACTACGGCTATGTCGCCATCGCCAAGGGACTCGGCATCATTCGCGGCGACGCGAACAACAATTTCAACCCGGACAGCGTCATCACCCGCCAGGATACGGCCATCATCCTGTATAACTACATGTCGAGATAAAGCGACAACTCTCAAAACGGTCCGCCGGCTATTCGGCGGGCCGTTTTTCATAAACGGCGGCACAGCGGGTCAGGCTTGCGGAAAAAGCATGGCAAAATGGCCTGAAAACGCGTAAACAGGGCGGTTTGCGGAGACGTTCTTCTTGTGGGGCCGCAGCCGGACTGCTATAATAATACAATAGAAATTATTATGAGGAGGCAGCGTATGGCACTCAATCATTATCCGCACGTCTACCAGCCGATCCAGGTCGGCGGCATGACGCTGAAAAACCGCATCCAGTATTCGCCCATCGTATCCAATCACGCCGGACGCCACAGCGGCAGCGTCACGAACGAGCTTCTCGAGTTCGTGTCCGCCCAGGCGAAGACCGGCGCGGGCCTCGTGACGATCGGTTCCACGCCCGTGAACTTCAGGGAGGGCAGAGACTTCTTCGGCTGCCTGTCCGTGACCTCCGACGACGATCTGCCCGGCCTGTGCTACCTGTCCGGGGACGTGCACCGCTACGGCTGCAAGCTCTCCACGGAGCTCATCCACGCCGGCCAGTGGGCCGCCGGGACGCTCCCCTTGGGCGAGCGGGCCTGGGTGCCCTCCGTCGTCGCGCCGTACCACAACGGGGAAAAGTATAAGGAAATCGGCCGCGCGGAGATGCTCAGCGTCATTGACGACTTCATCGCCTGCGTCAGGCGGTGTATGGTGGGCGGCCTCGACATGGCGATGATCCACTACGCCCACGGCAACCTGATGTCCGGCTTTTTATCCACGCTGTGGAATCAGCGGGGCGATCAGTACGGCGGCAGCGAAAAAAACCGCTGGCGCTTCCCGCTTGAGCTGCTGGAGGCGGTCCACGGCGTCACACAGGGGAAGATCCCGCTCGAGATGCGCATCGTCGGCAACGAGCACATGCCCGGCGGCACGCCGATGGACGAGCGCATCCGGTTCCTCAAGGAGGCGCAGAAGTACATAGACATGATCGTCGTCTCCGCCGGCACGCTCTTCTACGGCGAGGCGTTCAGCTACAACATGCCCGGCTACTACGCGCCGGCGGGGCTCAACGTGCCGTACGCAGCCGCGTTCAAGGAAGCCTGTCCGGACCTCGCCGTCTCGGTTGTCGGCGGCATCTCGACGCTCGACGAAGCCGAGGAGATCCTCGCGTCCGGCAAGGCCGACATCGTCGCGATGGCCAAGGCCCTCATGGCCGACGGGGAGTTCGTCACGAAGGGCCAGCGCGGTCAGGAGGCTGACATCAGGCCCTGCATGCGCTGCCTGTACTGCATCAAGCGGGTCAACGCCGAGACGCACCTCGACGGCTGCGCCGTCAATCCGTCGCTCGGCTGGGAGTACCGCACGCCGAAGCCGGCCCCCGCGCTGAAGAAAAAGAAGGTCATGATCGTCGGCGGCGGCCCGGCCGGTATGGCCGGCGCCCAGTACCTCACCGAGCGCGGCCACGACGTCGTCTTGTACGAGAAGGCGCCGAAGCTCGGCGGCCGCCTCTACGAGGCGTCCGCGCTGCCGCACAAGGACGGCTTCCGCCGTTATCTGGATTACGCGGTACGCAAGACGAAGGAAAGCGGCGCGAAGCTTGTGCTCGGCAAGGCGGCCGACGCCGCGGCCGTCAGAGCCGAAGCGCCGGACGCGCTCGTCATCGCCGTCGGCGCAAAGCCCATCGTTCCGCCCATCAAGGGCATCGGCCTGCCGAACGTGGCCGGCGTGTCCGAAGTGGACAGGGGAGAAGCGAAGACGGGGCAGACCGTCGTCGTGTGCGGCGCGGGCCTGTCGGGCGCGGAGTGCGCGCTGGGCCTCGCGATGGAGGGCAAGGACGTCACGCTTGTGGACATGATCCCCGAGGACGCGTTTTATTCCGACCTCATCTTCTTCAGCCGGCCGCTGCTGACGAAAGGCCTGGACGAGCACAAGGTGAAGCGGATGGGAGGATGCACCGTCGAGGAATTCGCAGCCGACGGCGTCATTGTCCGTAAAGCGGACGGTTCGACGGAAAAGCTCGCCTGCGATACGGCGGTCGCGGCCTTCGGCGTGACGCCGGACAGGGACGCCGTCGCGGAGCTGTCCGAGCTTGTGCCGGAGACGTACGTCGTCGGCGACGCCGACAAGACGGGCGTCATCGGCGACGCCGTCGGTCAGGCCTGGTGGTTCTGCCGCGATATATAGCACTGACCGGTCATGCCGCGCGCCTTTCAATAAGGAGCGCGGCAATGACCGTTCAAAAGGCTCCGTTTGTGCAGGCAGTCGCCGCCAATTACAGGCGCAATGCATCCCGCAATATATATTGAATTAAAATTCAAAATATAAAACGCGCAGCCGCTACGGTTGCAAATTCAAGGGCAGGCTTTCGCCTGTCCTTTTTCATCAATGCACTTGACAACAAACTGTATCATACGTATAATACGGTTATGAACTGTATTACACGAGTGATACGGTTTGGACGTGAGAGCCGGGGCGGTACGAGTGAGCCTGAGGAAATGCGGGAAGGACGACATGATTTCTTTTGACAGCTTTGTCATAGAGGACGGAAGTCCCATATATATGCAGATCGTCCGGCACGTCATGCGGGGCATCGCGGCCGGGACGATCCGGGACGGGGACGAGATGCCGTCCCGGCGCGTGCTGTCCGCGCTTTTGGGCATCAATCCCAACACGGTCCAGAAGGCGTACCGGATGCTGGAGGACGAGGGCGTCATCGAATCCCGCGCCGGCGCGAAAAGCTATGCGGCGATCGACGATATCAAGCTTGAGCGGATCCGGACTCAGCTTGTGGAAAGCGGCGCGAAAGCTGCGGTCGATGCCCTCAGGCAACTGGGCCTGTCGAAGGAAGACGCGCTCTCGCTTGTCGCAAGGCTCTGGGATTAATACGCGCGTGGAGGTAATTATGAAACGGCATTTATCCGTACTGATGCTCGCGGCCGGGAGCACCGTCTGTAAGATAGCCGGGCTCCTGCTGGCGATGGCCGCCGCCGAGGGCGCGCTGTTTTATATCGCCCTGAAAAACCTGCAGGAGGGATCCGGCAGCCTGGAGCAGGTGTTCACTCAAAGCCGGATCCCGCTCGCGTGCGGCCTCTTTTTTCTGATTGTCTGCGCGCTTTTAAGCCTGACCTGGTGCGAGCTTCGCGGCAGCCGGCTCCGGTACACGATGGGACGCCTGTCGGTCCGCGAGGAGACGACGGTCATCTGGCACGCTGCGTACAATGTTTTGATTCTGTTCGTCTTCTGGGCGGCCCAGCTGGCGATCGCCCTGCTGCTGTGCCGGTATTACGCCGAGGTTGTCGACCCGGCGTATGTGAGCCGCCAGACGGTTTTTCTGGCCTTCTACCGCCAGAAGTTCCTGCACAGCCTGCTGCCGCTCGGGGAGACGACCCGTTACATCCGCAACGCCGCGCTGATCCTCAGCCTCGGCGTATCGGCCGCCAGCTTTTCGTACCGTCAGAGGCACGGCCTGAGGGGCGTGGCCGTCGTCCTGCTGGCCGCCTTTACGGTCGCGGTATTCGCGGGCAAAATGGGCAGCTTTTCCGGCGATATACTGATTTCGCTGGCCGCCCTTGCCGTCGCGGCCGGCGCGGCGGTAAAAAACAGGAAGGAGTGGCGCGATGAGACTTAACCCGGCCGATTACGCGCCGCCCGGCGTCGATTACAAACGGGAACTCAAATGGACCGCTTACGGCCTCATGGCCGTCTTTGCGTACAGCCTGAGCTTTTTCATCGCGTATTCCAGGCAATACCGGCTGCTTTATACCTGGGACGGCGCCGTTAAAACCCTGCGGGCGGGCGCCGTGATGCCGGATTTCATGGACATACTCGATACGAGCCTCGTAGGCTTCGTGATCCTGGCCGTCTGCATGCTCGCAATGCTGGGCTATCATTATGCCTACCACTTTCAGGGCAGCCGGAGCATCTACCTGATGAAGCGGCTGCCGAACCGCTTCGAGCTGTTGCGGCGGTGCGCCGCCCTGCCGGCCGCGGCCGCCCTGTGCAGCCTGCTCGCCGCGCTGATCCTGCTGCTTGTCTATTTCGCGCTTTATATGGCCATCACCCCAAAGGCCTGCCTCGCCCCGGACCAGTGGTCAAAAATATGGAATGTATTGTTGGGAGCTTCGCTATGATCGAACTGAAACAAGTGAGCAAATCCTATGGCAGAAAACAGGCGCTCGAGAAGGTGGACCTGGTTCTGCGCCCCGGCGAGATCGTCGGCCTGTTCGGCGAGAACGGCGCGGGAAAGACCACGCTCATGAAATGCATCCTCGGATTTCTGCCCTGTCAGGGCCGGATCACGCTCGACGGCGAGCCGGTTTCGACGAAGAACATCGCCCGGCTCTCGTTTGCCACGAGCGAGCACTCCTTCTTCCCGAATCTCACGGCGTCGGCGCACAAGGCGTTTTACCGGCTGCACTTCCCGCGCTTCAGCGAGAAGCGCTTTGACGGCCTGATGGAATTTTTCGGCCTGCCGGCGGGCAAGGCGCTCCGGCAGTTTTCGACGGGGCAGAAAAACCAGTTCGAGGTGATCCTGTCGCTGAGCCAGGGCGCGGACTATATCCTGATGGACGAACCGTTCGCCGGAAACGACGTGTTCAACCGCGAGGATTTCTACAAGGTCCTGCTGGGCATCCTGGAGCCGCGCGAGACGGTGCTGCTCTCGACGCATCTGCTCGAGGAAGTGGCCGGCTTCATCGGCCGGGCCGTCCTGCTCCGGCAGGGGCGAATCGTCGGGGACGTGTCGATGCTGGAGCTGGAGGAGTCAGGGACGGACCTTTTAAGCTACGTCAAGCAAACCTATCAGTACAGGCCCGACCGCGTCAGCAAGGCCCTGTCGGACCTGACGGACGAAGAGCGGGAGGAGGGCTGACCATGCGGAAAAGCCTTATCCTGCTGCTCGCGCTGACCGTCCTGTCGGTCGGTACGGTCGTTTTTGCCCACGGCAGGGTGGACGAAGCCAAGGACGCCGTTGCGATTGACGAAACCGTCTTATACGGCGACGCGGCGGCGGCGGAGGGGATCGAAATTGACTGCCGCGTCCAGTGCGCCGATCATATGTTCTGGGACACCGCGTATACCGTCGGTGAAAATCCGGCAATCCGCACCGTATTTGACTTCTCGCAGGCGGAGCGGCGGGCCGTCTATGAGCATGCGCACGCGGGCGTCGTCTTCTACGATCAATTGAGCGGCTTCGGAACAAGCACCAGCATGGACGGCAGTCTCGGCCTCGAGGACGAAGCCGCCCCGTTCCGGGACGTGGCAAGCCGCACCGCCCCCGGCGAAGAGCATAAGGAAACGGTCCGATTTGAGGATTACTACGATTTTTATCCCATCGCCGTGGGATTCGACCTGCCGGGTTACTACGGAATGCCCGAAGATTCGTACGCCGCGAAGCTCTTTAAGGACTATTTCAAAATACCGGTCTGGCCGGAGCACCAAACAGAGATCACGATCCGCAAGAACGCCGGCGGCAGCGTCTACAGCATCGGGGCGTCTTCGGTCCAGGGTCACGATGTACATATCGAAAGCTTCAGCGTGCTGACGGATACCGGCTGCTTTTTCACGCTCGCCTACCGCACAGCGTCCGGCGAGGCGCTCGACATGAGCGGGATCCCGGGCGGTTACGGCATCTATTATGTGCCCTGCCGCCAGGAGGACGGCGCGACCGCGCCCGACGCGGACGGACTCGTCACCGCGTACGCCGTCGATCCGGAAAGCGCCCGGATCGTCACGCTGCAGGCCAGCGCGGATAAAAAAGAGCTGCTGCTCGTGACGGAGGAAGACGGTATGTACATGCTGACAATCCTCGACACGCAGACCGTGACGCCGCGCCAAAAGCTCGCGCTTTTTCCCGTCCCCCAGCCCGCCGGCTTCCAGACGATCTACGTCTTCGACGATTTTATCGTCCCCCTCTCGGGCGACGCGACGTTTGCCGTCCTCACCGAAACAGCCGATGGCCGCTATGAGCCGCAGTTCACGTCGGACATGAAAAAAGCCGAGTCATTGAAATATGGTTTCACGGCGCCCACCGTCATGGACTATGACGGCGGACGCCTTGCGGTGGCCAGTTTTCAGGAAAACTATGCCGGCTTTTACGGTACCTGCGGCTTTTATCTCTCCGTTTTCGACGAGACCGGACTTGTTTATCTCGGCAGATATGACAGCAGCCTCGACAAAAGCCTGCCGTACGATTATTCCCTGCGCTGCCGGCCGGTGGATAAAGATCCCCTGAGCGTGAGGTGGGGCTGAAACCGCGGGAGTTCTGCGGCCGGCAGGCTGATGATACCCGCCCGCAAGGGCGGATTCTGGTGAAAAAGTCCGCGTTTGTCGCAATGACAAGTGCGGACTTTTTTGTCTGGTGTACTTAAATGTGTACTGAGAAAATTAAAAAACCTCGCGACCGTTTAGGTCCCAAGGCTTTTTCAAGTGCGAGAGATGGGACTTGAACCCACACGCCAACCGACACACGCCCCTCAAACGTGCCTGTCTACCTATTCCAGCACTCTCGCAGATAGCGCAGGCACTATTATAGTCAGAGGGGGCCGTTTTGTCAACAGCTTATTTATGTATACAGCCCCAACATTATTTACGTATACAGCCCCAGGATGACGTTCGACGCGGCGTCGGCGAAGTACCGCGCTGCGGCAAGCGCCTCCTCGAGCGTGTTGCCGGTGCAGCCGATCTCCACAAGCATCGAGCCGAGCGCGGCGTGCTGATTGTACCGCAGCTCCGACAGCATGATCGGCTTGGCCAGCGACGGATACAGCGTGTTCATCTCCTTTTGCATATGCAGGGCGAGCTTGAGGTTTTCGCGCCAGTTCGGATGGGAGAGGCCAGCGGAATCCGTACCCATCACGAACATGACCTGCGAGCATGTCGTTTCGCCGATCTGCGCGATCGTCTTATAGACCGAACCGCCGTCGTCCTCGATGTGATCGCGGTGCACGTCGATGACGATCCGGATGCTCGGGTAGGTATCGAGATACTCCTGGATGGCTTGGCAGGAATGGGTGTAGGACGACTGATAGCTCGGGTAATCGTAGACGTTCCGGTCGTGCAGGATCGCGATGCCGCGCTTGGCGAACTCGGCCGCCAGCTCGTCGCCCACGCGGATGACGCTGTACTGCTTCTCCTGTGTGCGGAACGTATCCGAAGCTGTGTACGGATCGTCCCCGTCGGGCATGTAGGCCTCGCTGCTGTGCGTGTGTATGATCAGGACGGCCGGGCTGTCGCCCGAAAGCGTGATGTTCAAAGGCTCGGCCAGAAGCGCGTCGACGTCGATATCGTAGCCGGAGCGGTTGTCGATGGCGAGCCCCGACGGCGAGGCCGTTTCCGTGACGATGTTCGGCGTGACGAAGCTGTCCGGGACCTCGTCCGGAGCGGCGCTCTGGCCCGGCTCCGCGGATACGTCCCCGCCAACTTCATCGTCCATTTGGTAATACAGTCCCGCGCTGTCCTCGGCCTGATCCGGCGTGCTTTCCGGCCCGGCCGGCGCCTGGGGCGAAGCGGATGCGCCGGAGTCCGAGCCCGGCTCGACGCTGCGGTACGGCTGGAAGGCGCTGCCGAAAATCAGGGCGGGCAGGTTGTCCCCGCCGCCCGCAGCGGCCGGGCCGCTCAGCTCAAAGTCCAGCACGCCGCCTGAAAAAAGACCGCTTCCCAAAAGCGACGCCATATACTGTTCGGAACCGCCGCCCGAGCCGATGGAGGAGAAGAGCCGGACGGCGACGCACAATACAAAAATCAGCGCCAGTCCCTTGACGGCAAGGGGCGCCCGCGCTGCCGATAGGCGCATTTTTGTGCTTCCGCTTTTGTGCAAGGTTTTCGCCTCCTGAAAGCCGGCGGCGGCCCGCGTCTTCTGGATTAGGTCGGTCATCCGCTGTCTTAACTATATGACGGCGTGTCTGCCGTTATGACGGCGTACTGCCGTTATGACGCCTGCCCCGGTTATGCCGCCGCGACCGCCGGCGTTGCCGGCGCCGGCGCTTTGTGTTAAGATGGCTGGCGGAGTCTCCTCCAATCTGACTGTAAGGAAGCTGTAATGAAAATAAACTATCAGACAAAAGGCACCTGTACGCATACGATCGACCTTGAGATTGAGGACGGCGTGATCAGACGCGTCGAATTCCACGGCGGCTGTCCCGGCAATACGTCGGGCATCCAGCAGCTTGTCACGGGCATGGACGCCGCCGAGGTTTACAGGCGGCTGCGCGGGGTCAGATGCGGCCGGAAGGACACCTCCTGCCCGGACCAGCTGGCGCGGGCAATCGAGTCGATGCTCGGCGGGTCCGTCTCCTAGCGCGCGCGGGAATGTGAAAGAATACATAGGGCCGGACCGTGACGCATCGGTCCGGCCGCCTGCTTTTTTGACGTTTTTTTCCTCACGGCCGGGCTATAATGTCCTCGACGGGGGGACGAGAGCATGCAGACAATCTACATCGATTCATATTTCATCGTCAATCTCATCGTCAACTACATCCTGCTCATTGTCACGGCCAGGATCTGCGCCGCGCCGGCGCGGCGGCTCCGTCTGGCCGGCGCTGCGGCCGCCGGCGCGGCATACGCCGCGGCCTCCCTCATCCCCGCCGCCGCTTTTTTGAGAAATCCGTTTGTCAAGGTGGCCGTCGGCATGCTGATGGCGCTCGCGGCCTTCGGCGGGTGCGCGCGGCTGCTTCGGACGATGCTTGTCTTTTTTGCCGTATCGGCGGCGTTCGGCGGCATCGTGATGGCCGCCTCGCTGCTGGGGGGCGGCGGCGTCGCGGGCGGACTTTTCACATCCGCGAGCCTGCGGGTCCTCATCCTCTCCTTCGCTGTCGGCTATGTGATCCTAACGCTCGTCTTCAGGCGGGCGGCCCGCCACAAGGGCGGCGTCATCGTCCCTGTGACGGTGCGCCACGGGGACAGGGAAGTGGCGGTCCGCGCGCTTATGGACACGGGGAACGCCCTTTCAGACCCCCTGAGCGGCCGCCCGGTCATGGTCGCGGGCGTCGGAGAATTGAGGCCGCTGTTCACGCGGGACGTCGCCGCCGTGCTGGCCGGCCTGGACCGGAAGGGCGCCGTCCGGGTCATGGAGGAGCTCTCGGAGGGCGAGCGCCCGATGCGCTTCCAGCTCATTCCCTACAGCGCTGTCGGGGTGTCGGGCGGGATGCTCCTGGCGTTCCGGCCGGACGAGATCGTCGTGGACGGGAAGGCCAGGTCGGGGATGCTTCTGGCGCTGTCGCCCAACAGCGTGTCGGAGGGCGGTACATATTCGGCGCTGATCGGCGCGTAAGGCGCCGCAAAGCCAATCAAGCAGGATGGTGATCGTATGAAAAGGATGCTGCGTTTCAAAATTGCCGTTGCCGTGCGGCTATACAGGCTGTTCGACCGGTTCGGCATCACGCTGCCGGCGGGCGTGTTTTATATCGGGGGCAGCGAGACGCTGCCGCCCCCGATGTCCCGCGAGGAGGAGGCGCGCTACATCACGCTTCTCACGCACGACTCGCACGAGGCCAAGCAGGCGCTCATCGAGCGCAACCTGCGCCTCGTCGTCTACATCGCCCGCCGCTTTGAAAATACGGGCATCAACATCGAGGACCTCATCTCCATCGGGACGATCGGGCTCATCAAGTCCATCAACACCTACGACGCCGACAAGAATATCAAGCTTGCCACCTACGCCTCCCGCTGCATCGAAAACGAGATATTGATGTTCCTGAGAAAAACGAGCAATCGCCGCTCGGAGGTGTCGTTCGACGAGCCGCTCAACACCGACTGGGACGGCAACGAGCTCCTGCTGTCCGACATTCTCGGCACCGATTCCGACATGGTCATGCGTCCGATGGAGGACGACGTCGACCGGAAGCTTCTCCTCGACGCCGTGGAAAAGCTCTCCGAACGCGAGCGGGAGATCATCGTCATGCGCTTCGGGCTGGGGGGGATCGAGGAGCGCACGCAGAAGGAGGTCGCCGACCTCATGGGCATCTCCCAGTCGTACATAAGCCGCCTGGAAAAGCGGATCATCCTCCGCCTGCGGCGCGAGATCACGCGCCAGATCTGAACGGGACGAAACAGTAGGGCGGGGGCTTGCCCCCGCCGCTGTTTTAATGTTTTGAGCCGATTTGATTTCGGTTCAAATCCCGCCCGCCTCCCGTGGGAGGCGTTGCGCCCAATAAAGGAATAAGGCTGCGCCCTTATGATCCCGGGATAAAAGAAAGGAAGCGGTCGTAGGGGCGGATTTTATATCCGCCCGTCGAGCCAAACGCATCCCCGCTCCGCCGCCGCGCAAATGCCGCGGAACCTGTCGCTAATTGTCAATAACCACACCATTTTGCTCTTGATAAACGGCCCCAACCACTATATAATGTATACAGGAATCGAAAGGAGGGCCGTTATGACGCAAAAGGTTGACAAAAGGGCCGAAAGCAGGACGCGCGGCGGAGGCCGCATCTGGCTTTTGATCCTGTTTGCCGTCCCGCCGGCCGCGCTGATCACGCTGTTTTACATATACAAAAACAGTCAAGGCGTCGCAGACTGGGTCGAGACCTTTATTGCCGCCCCATACAGGGAAGCGGCGGCTAGGGTCACGTCGTTCGGTCCGTTTCAATATTTCTCCCTGGCCGAGGTCCTCATCGCCCTGCTCGTCCTGTGGGCTCTCATATTCCTTGTGCGCACGGTCATTGTGGTTGTCCGCGGCCCGCAGCGCGCCGCCGCCCTGTTCATGCGGCTGTCCGTCCTCGTCATTGTGGCGGCGTACCTGTTCGCCTGCTATTCGTGGCTCTGGGACGCCGGATATCGCAGCCCGAGCCTCGCCGAGCGGACAGGCCTTGTCTCCGGCGGCCTGGCCGCCGAGCAGCTCGAATCCGTCACGCGCCTCTTCGCGGACAAGGCCAACGAGCTGTCCGGACAGGTCAAGCGCGACGCCGAAGGCCATTTCGACGAGGCGCGCAGCTACTATTTCGCCCTGTCGAAGGGCGTGTACGCCAATATCGCCGGCGAGATCCCGGCGCTGGGCGGCGCGTACCATCCGCCGAAGGCGCTGATCTCCTCCAAGCTCATGAGCCTCACGGGCTTCACGGGCGTATACATCGCCCTCACGGGGGAGGCCAACGTCAATATCGACGCGCCCGCGTGCCTCGTGCCCTTCACAATCGCGCACGAAATGGCGCACCAGCGCGGCGTGCACGCCGAGGAGGAGGCCAACTTTGCGGCCGTTGCCGCGTGCGTCACGTCGAACATCACCGTCTACGAATACTCCGGATATCTGGGCGGCCTGATGTACCTTCTGCCCGCGCTCGACTCGGCCGATCCCAACGCCGCGCAGGACATCCGCGCGGCACTCAGCAACGGTGTGCGCCAGGATTGGGCGGACAACGCCGACTATTGGTCCAGACATGAAACGGCCGCCACCGAGGCGGTGACGGCCGCATATGACAGCTATCTCAAATACAACGGGGAGGAACTCGGCGTGAGCTCCTACGGCGCCTGCGTCGACCTTCTCGTGACCTGGATGCAGACGCGCGGCGCGTAGCCGTTTTCAGAAGCTAAAGCACCCCGAGGTGCTCCAGCAGGACCTTGACGCCCAATAGACACAGGATGACGCCGCCGAATATTTCGGCGGCGAATTCGTATTTGGCACCGAACGCGCGGCCGATCCAGGCGCCCGCGGCCGATACGGCGAAGGTCATAAGGCCGATGGTCAAAACGGAGGGGAGGATCGCAGCCCCCAAAAACGCGAAAGTGACGCCGACGGCCAGCGCGTCGATGCTCGTGGCCACGGCCATCAGAAACATGGCTTTGACGGACAGGGGACAGCTGTCTCCGTTCGGCGTTCCCGGTCCGCGCTTTTTGTTGACATAGGCCTCCCGGAGCATGTGGATGCCGATGGCGAAAAGCAGCACGAAGGCGATCAAATGGGAAAACGTCTCGATGAAGCCGGTCAGCTGGCGGCCCAGGAAATACCCGATGAGCGGCATGAGCGCCTGAAAGCCGCCGAACCAGGCCCCGATGAGAAGCGCGTTCCCCGCGGTCAGCTTTTTGACGGACAGTCCCTTGCAAATCGCGGCGGCGAAGGCGTCCATGGACAGGCCCAGCGCTATCAGCAGCAGTTCGGCAACGCTCATCGTGTTTTCTTCCCTTACACTAAACTCAGTCAAGCCTCAACGAAGTATATCAAATCCGGTTTGTCCAGTCAAATAGAATACTGTCAGAAAATAGCGGCAGGCAGCTGCGCGGCCGCCCGGCTGCAGGCTGCAAAAAGCCTCCCGAAGCAGCGGTTCTGCTTCGGGAGGCGTAGCTTGTCAAAAAGTCTTTCGTTTCTCGTCTAGACGTCCAATCGCTGTGCGATTAAATTTTCGCCGGCGACGGCGAG
>CAYMLM010000013.1:0-21538 GCA_964391385.1 uncultured Papillibacter sp. | reverse complement strand
TAACAGCAAGCGCAAGGGGTGTCAATAGTAAACAGGCGATAGTTTTATAAAGCGACAGCTGTCGAAGGCTTGAAATATCTTGAAAACCGCCGGCAGCTGTGATACTATGAAAAAAACACGGATTGGAGATGAAAGGATGCGCAGCTTTTCCTGCTAAAATTGATTGGGCGCGTTAAGCCGGGCGGCATTTTTGTCCGCTTGATTCGGCGCGCCATGCAGGAAAGTGACACATCTTCAAAACTCCATGCCGGGATACAGCACGTCTTTCGTGTTAACCATGGGCTGCGGGAAGTGACTTTCCTGCGGCTTCATTTATTATCCGAAACGGAGGACGCGCTTATGTCTCTGATTGATATATCCAACCTGACTTTTTCTTATGAGGGCAGTTACGACAACATTTTCGAAAACGTCAGCTTTCAGCTGGACACCGGCTGGAAGCTCGGCTTCACCGGCCGGAACGGCCGGGGAAAGACGACCTTTCTCAATCTGCTGCTGGGCAGATATCCTTACAGCGGCACGATCACGTCAAGCGTAAAGTTTGATTACTTCCCGTACGACATACCGGACAAAAGCCTCGACACTGCCGGCGTCCTGGCCGGGCTCCTGCCCGGCTGCGAGGACTGGCGGATTCAAAGAGAGCTGAATCTGCTGGACCTCCCGGGCGACGCGCCGGACCGGCCGTTTGAGACGCTGTCCAACGGAGAGCAGACGAAAGTCCTGCTGGCAGCCCTGTTTTTACAGGACAGCCGGTTTTTACTGATCGACGAACCGACAAACCATCTCGACATGGACGCCCGCCTGGTCGTCGGCGACTATCTGAACGCGAAAAATGGCTTTATCCTCGTCTCGCACGACCGTACCTTCCTGGACAGCTGCATCGACCATATCCTCTCGATCAATCGGACGAACATTGAGATCCAGAAGGGCAATTTCTCCTCCTGGTGGCACAACAAGCAGCTTCAGGACAATTATGAGTCGTCCGAAAACGAAAAGCTCAAAAGAGAGATCACACTTCTGGAGGAGGCGGCCGGTCGGACAGCCGGCTGGTCGGACCGGCTTGAAAAAACAAAGTACGGGACGCGCAATTCCGGTCTGAGGCCGGACAGGGGTTATATCGGACACAAGTCGGCCAAAATGATGAAGCGCGCCAAGGCCATCGAAGGACGCCGGCAGGACGCCGCGCGCGAAAAAGAAAAGCTCCTCCGAAACATCGAGACGTCCGAGCCGCTCAAGCTCTCTCCGCTGAGGTACCACTCCGACCGGCTTGCCGATCTCGAGAACGTCAGCATCGGTTACGACGGCGCAACCGTCTGCTCGGGCGTCAGCCTTTCGGTCCGGCAGGGAGACAAGATCGCCCTGCGCGGGAAAAACGGCTCGGGCAAATCCAGTATCCTCAAGCTGCTGTGCGGCAAGCCGATCGCATACGAGGGCGCGCTGCGCATCGGCAGCGGCCTTGTGATCTCCTATATTCCGCAGGACACGTCCGGGCTTCACGGAAGCCTGACGGACTACGCCGAGGCATACGGGATCGACGAAAGCCTGTTCAAGGCCATACTGCGCAAGCTCGATTTCTCCCGCGTTCAGTTTGAAAAGGATATGGCGGACTTCAGCGACGGGCAGAAAAAGAAAACGCTCATCGCGCGCAGCCTCTGTGAGCGCGCGCATCTGTATATCTGGGATGAACCGCTCAATTTCATCGACGTCATTTCCCGCATGCAGATTGAAGCGCTCCTGACGTCGAACGCGCCGACGCTCCTTTTTGTCGAGCACGACCGGTCGTTCTGCGACGCCGTGGCGACGAAAACCGTCTTTTTATAGCCGCAAGCGTATCGGCATACTGTCGCTTCCCCGCCGCCAACAAGCTCCGTGTCTTGTCAAAAGGACGCGCCGTACAGGCTTTGGTTTATAAATTTCTTGAGAACGGCATAATAAAAGGCGTATTGTGAGAAAAAAGCAAGGAAACAGTTGACCTTCTCACATTGTTTATGGTATACTCCTTTTACCTGTCGGCAGATGGGTTTATTTTGTGTTCCGAAATATTTCCGACCACATTTAAACAGGCTGCCAATCTCAATCAGGGAGGCAAATTAACGGAGGTGCCGATATGCGTGTCAAGATTGTGCTCAGATGCAACGAATGCAAGCAGCGAAACTACAATACGACAAAAAACAAGAAGAATACCCCGGATAAGCTCGAGATGAACAAATACTGCCGCTTCTGCCGCAAACACACTGTCCACAGTGAAACGAAGTAGCCGTACATTGACCGGAAAGGACGTGTTTTAATGTCAGAAGACAAGCTGGATCAGCCGAATGTAAAAGTCCCCGAAGGCAAAGGCAAAGGCAAAAAGGAAAAGAAAAAACGCAGAAACCGCATTGTCAAATGGTTCCGAGAGCTGCGAAGCGAGCTGAAGAAGGTCGTCTGGCCGACGCCGAAGCAAATTTTGAACAACACGATCATCGTGCTCGTCATCATGGCGATATCAAGCGTCGTCGTCTGGGCGGTCGATCAGGCCGGAGCCTATATCGTCAACACGCTCATCTCTCTCGGAGGCTAAGGGCCGCCATGTCAGACGAAGCGAAATGGTATGTCGTCCACACTTACAGCGGCTATGAAAACGCCGTCGCGGCGACAATCGAAAAGGCAGCCGAAAACCGGAAAATGCAGGATCTGATCCTGGAGATCAAAATCCCGATGGAGACCGTCACCGAAATCCACGACTCCCAGTCAAAGACCGTCGAACGCAAGGTCTTTCCCGGATACGTGCTCATCAAGATGATCATGACCGACGAAAGCTGGCACCTGGTGCGCAACGTCCGCGGCGTGACCGGTTTTGTCGGGTCGGCCAACAAGGCCGTTCCCCTGACGGAGGAAGAGATCCAGTCTCTTGGCATCGAGAAGCACGAGATCGTCGTGGGATACGAGATCGGCAGCACCGTAAAGGTCACCGACGGCCCGCTCGTGGGATTCTTGGGCACCGTCGACGAGATCGAGACGGACAAGTCGCGCGTGCGCGTCATCGTATCTATGTTCGGGCGCGAGACGCCCGTCGATCTGGATTTCGACCAGGTCGAGGCCGTCAAATAACAAAGCAAACTTACGTCAAACCGTTTTGCCGGCGAAAACGTCCGGCAAGTGGGAGGAAAGCCTGCTATAGGTCAAGCCGATAACTTGGTCTAGTCAATGAGCACAGCTGATTGACCAAACCAATATCCATCGGCTGCGACGAATGATATTGGCTTTCCGCCAAGGCATGGCGGCAACCGCCGCGTGTCACCACATTTTTATCAGGAGGTGCTCATCCGTGGCACAAAAAGTAACAGGGATCATCAAGCTTCAAATTCCCGCCGGCAAAGCGACGCCGGCTCCCCCGGTCGGCCCGGCGCTCGGCCAGCACGGCGTCAACATCGGCTTATTCACCAAGGAATTCAACGAGCGCACGAAAAACGACATTGGCATGACCATTCCGGTCGTGATCACCGTCTATTCCGACAGAAGTTTTTCATTCATAACAAAAACGCCTCCCGTACCGAACCTTTTAAGGAAAGCCTGCAATATCGAAAAGGGCTCGGGCGTCCCCCAGCGCGACAAGGTGGCGAAGATCTCCAAAGAGGAGATCCGAAAGATCGCCGAAATCAAAATGCCCGACCTCAACGCCGGAAGCATCGAAGCCGCCATGAGTATGGTGGCCGGCACCGCGCGCAGTATGGGTATCGTCGTAACGGAGGACTGAGACTATGTTCAGAGGAAAAAACTACAAAGAGAGCGCCAAGCTCGTTGACAGGACCCAGGCTTACGAAGCCCCCGACGCGTTTGATCTCGTGATCAAGGCGTCGAAAGCCAAATTTGACGAGACGGTCGAGCTGCATATCAAGCTCGGCGTCGATTCCCGCCATGCCGACCAGCAGGTCCGCGGCGCGATCGTCCTCCCGCACGGGACGGGCAAGACGCGCAAGGTTCTCGTCTTCTGCAAGGAGGAACGCCAGCAGGAAGCGCTCGACGCCGGCGCCGATTTCGTCGGTGCGCAGGACATGGTCGATCGTATCCAGAAGGAAAACTTCTTCGATTACGACGTCGTCGTCGCCACGCCCGACATGATGGGCATTGTCGGCCGCCTCGGCAAGCTCCTCGGCCCCAAGGGCCTCATGCCGACGCCGAAGGCCGGCACCGTCACGCCGAACCTCGCGCAGGCGATCAATGAAATCAAAGCCGGTAAGATCGAGTACCGCCTCGACAAGACGAACATCATCCACTGCCCCATCGGCAAGGTCTCCTTCGGCGTGGATAAGCTCGTCGACAACTACACGGCGCTCATCACCGCCGTCATCAAGGCCAAGCCGGCCGCCGCGAAGGGCCAGTACATCAGAAGCTGCGTCACGGCTTCCACGATGGGCCCCGGCGTCAAGATCAACGCGCTCAAGCAGTTATAAGCACAGTCGTAAACCGGGGGTTTCATGACCCCCGGTTTTTTTATATCCGTTACGGTACGAACTGCCGCGTTTTCGATCAGAGGTGACAAAAAAGTAATGTCGGTTTTACGTTTTTCGCTATACTTGTCCTGAGGATAGTGATATCATGTTAACGTTCATTTTTACTTCAGACGGGGTATACATAGAATGGAACTGATCGAAATCCTCAAGTCCGTCGTCCTGGGTATCGTCCAGGGCATCACCGAGTGGCTGCCCATCAGCAGCACGGGTCATATGATCCTCGTTGACGAATTCATGAAGCTCAAAATGTCCGACGCGTTTACGGCGATGTTTCTCGTTGTGATTCAGTTCGGCTCGATTTTGGCGGTCATATGGCTTTACTGGCGAAAGCTGCTGCCCTTTTCCGCGGGGAAAGGAAAGCCGTTCAGGTGGAAAAAAGAGACGCTGAACCTTTGGCTGAAGATCATCGTGGCGTGTATCCCCGCCGTGATCGTCGGCTATTTCCTCGAAGAGCACGTCGACGCCCTTTTTTACAACTGGCAGACCGTCGCGGCCGCGCTGATCGTCTACGGCATCCTCTTTATTTTCGTCGAGAGGTACAACAGGCAGCGCGCGCCCGCCGTTACGGAGCTGACGCGGCTTAGCTTCCGCACCGCGCTGTATGTCGGTCTCTTTCAGGTCCTCGCCCTCATCCCCGGCACGTCGCGCTCGGGCGCGACGATCCTCGGCGGCATCCTCGTCGGCGCGTCTCGGACCGTTGCGGCTGAATTTACATTTTTCCTGTCGATTCCGATGATGATCGGCGTGAGCCTTCTCAAGCTCGTGAAATTCGGCTTCCATTTCACGGGGCTGGAAGCGGCCGTCCTCCTGACCGGCGTCGTTGTGGCTTTCTTCGTGTCGATGCTCGCCATCAAGTTCCTCATGAGTTTCATCAAAAAGCATGACTTTACGGCCTTTGGCTGGTACCGCATCGTGCTGGGCGCTGTCGTGATCGTGTATTTTTTGATTTTTTCGTGATATAAAGGGCAGATGCAGAATCTGCCCCAACACAACATGATCTAAAGGGCGAATCAAGCGTTCGCCCTTATATTTTCACGTCAGCTTCTCGTCGTAGACGGCCCGTACGCCGCCGACGAATTTCGGGCGCGTGCGCGCTGCGTTCACCGGAGCCTGGCCGATGTTCTTCGTCGCAAGCCTCAGCGGGACGGCCACTTTTTTCAGGTGCATGCCGATGAGTGTACCCCCGATGTCGAGCCCGGCATCCGCGCGGATCTCCTCCACGGCGACGGGATCGGTAAAACCGTTGTACGCGGCGGCGGCGAAAGAGCCGCCGGCCCTCGGCTGCGGGACAACGTTGACGATCTCGCGGTCCCCGGCGGCCGCGCGCTCGACGATGACGGCCCTGTTGAGGTGCTCGCAGCATTGCGCGGCCAGAAAAACGCCCTTTTCCTTCAGCACGCCCTGGATACCGTCAAAGACGGCCTGTCCGATTTCCGGGCTGGAAAAGCTCCCGACCTTGTGCCCGGCAATCTCGCTCGTGGAACAGCCGACGATCACGAGCTGACCCGGCCTAAGCCCGGCGGTCCCGCACAGCTCCAGGGCGGCCTCGCGGGCCTGTATTCTGATTTCATCCGTCAAAGACATGAAACGCGCTCCCTTTCGGTCATTTGACATTATTATAGCCGGGACAGCCGATTTTGTCGACCGTCCCGGCTTTTTTATTCATAAGTCTTTGACAGGCGCGTCAGTGGCTGCCCGTCGATCCGAACCCGCCTTCCCCGCGGGACGTCTCGCCGAGCGTCTCCGAGACGACAAAGTCGCACGTCACGACGGGTATGACAACGAGCTGGGCGATCCGCTCGCCGGGCGAGACCGCCTGCGCCTCGGGGCCGTGATTGAACAGCGACACGAGCACCTCGCCCCGGTAGTCGCTGTCGATGACGCCGACCTTATTGGCCGGGGCGAGCCCTTTTTTCGTGGCCAGGCCGCTGCGCGCGAAGACAAGCCCCGCGTGGTTTTCCGGGATTTCAAACGACAGACCGGTCGGTATGACGGCCGTCTCACCCGGTGCGACCGTCACCGGTCCGTCGAGGCAGGCGTACAGGTCGGCGCCCGCCGAAAACGGCGAGCCGTATGTCGGCACGGCCGCGTCCGGGCGCAGTTTCTTGATTCGGAGCGTGGTTTTCATCTTTCTTTACCCCACAATTTCTCTGTTTTCAGTTTGTCTCGGCAAACGTCGTTATAAACCTCTGGAGCATCGTTGCGACCTGCGCGCGCGTGGCCGGGCCCGCGGGATCGAGCCGTCCGTCCGAACCGGTTATGATCCCCTGTTCGACGGCCCAACGCACGGCCGTCTCCGCGTAGGACGACACGTTGCCCAGGTCCGGATACGACGACAGGTCCTGTCCGAGAAGGTCCGTACCATAGCCCTTGTACTGGGCGTACCGGCACAGCAGGACGGCGATCTGCTCGCGCGTAATCTCCCGATACTGCCCGAAGGTTCCGTCCGAATAACCTGTGACGATCCCGTTATCCGAAGCCCATTTGATATACCCGACGGACCAC
Organism: uncultured Papillibacter sp.; assembly: GCA_964391385.1. GTDB lineage: Bacteria > Bacillota > Clostridia > Oscillospirales > Oscillospiraceae > Sporobacter. Next base: position 14,543 of record CAYMLM010000013.1, on the reverse strand, counting down.
CCGTCGTTTACGACGTCTGTATAGCCTGTCCCCTGGGTCTGGTCGGCCTCAACGCCCGTGAGGCGGCCGAGAACGGTTACGAACATCGCGCGGTTCATCGCCGCGTCCGGGGCGAACTCCGACTGGGTCACTCCGTTTACAAGCTTCAGGGCCGACGCGAACATGACGGCGTCGTAATACCAGGCCTCCGGCATCACGTCTGAAAATCCATATGTAACGGCGTACCCGGGCGCAAACCTCAAAACCGTCGGCAGCCCGTTTTCGTAAGACCGCTCGATCTGCACGGTGTGATACACGCCCGCGCCGGTCGAGTCAATGATGATCTCGCCGCTGGCATCCGTCTTGTACGTCATGCCGTCCCAGGTGACGATCGCCCCGGCGACCGGATTCGTCGCGACGTATGTCTGGCCGGCGCCGTTGGTGACCGCGTCGTCGCTCGTAAACCGGACGACGCCGTCCGAGATCATCCGGCTCAAGTCCATCTCGGGATACTGCATCAGCTCTGGGTCGCCGTAGTACAAAACGATCTCGTCGCCGTCCTGAACGCCTGTGTTTTTAAGCAGCGTATCGACAGTTTCGCCGTTTACGCGGATCATCCATGTGTCGTTGAACATGCCTCCGATGCTCTTTTCCGCCAAACCGTCCACCGCTGTGACGCGGACCTCGGCGCCGCTTCCGCCGAGTGTGATCACAGGCGCGTCCGGTGTGCTTGAGCAGCCGGCGACAACGTCCGACAGGGTTGCCGTATCCGTATATTCAACCGTCAGCGCGCTGTTGCTGTACAGATTTTCGCTTTTGCCCTCTATCCGGAAACTGACCTCCACGCTGCCGGTGCCGACCGCCAGCGCAAAAGCGGGACCAAGCCCGGCAACGAGCGCAAGGATCATAAGTATTAGCGCCGTGCGTTTCATAATTACCTCCTGCAGAGTCGTATCTTCCGTAACTTTACAGGAGATATTATAACTTATTGACACTTATTTGTAAACGTTTGTTTTCGTTTTGTAATTATTACATAAAAAAGCGAATGACGGTTTGTCATCCGCTTATCGGTTTTTGTCAATTGCGGGAACATTCATGCGGAGTTTGTTTTTTGCGCTGCGCCGCACATATATGATTTATTTGTTGAGCGATATATTGTCCATGCCGTTTTGCTCGAATTCTTCGATATATGCGTCGATGCGGCGCGTCAATTCGTTAAAATTTTCGGGGCCGATCGGCTCGAAATCCATATCCCGTCTGGCCAGCTCCTCGGCCAGAATCTCGAAAAAGACGGTATCCTCGTAATCGGCGATCGCCTCGTGGATGCCGCCGTTTTCAAAAGCCGCCGAAGGTATGACGCGTCCCTCGCTCTTCTCATACAGCGTATCCATACCCGCCTGCGCGCAATAGGAGAAGAGACGGCTCTCCACGCGGTCATAATCTTCGAAGCGGTCGGAGCCGCGTGTGGAATTGAGAATCCAATTCCCGATATATGCCATATCCAGAAGACGCCTGAATTCCTTCTCGGTCAGTTCGATATTCATTTTGGCCCTCCCAACTCTGGGCAGCCGGCTCGCGCCGTCCTGGCCCTGTCAGATATGCGCCCAATAATCAACGGATAGACAAATCCCGTCGCAAAGTACTGGGTTTATATAGTATAGCAAATCGTTTATTAAAATTCTACTCATATTCTGAAATTTGACTTGTTTTATTTTTTGTTATGGCATATCATATATGGGAATCTTCAGCGGCCGGCGCACTCCGAGGGACCGGCAATTGCCGGTTAAAGCCATTATGTCCCGGAAGGCCGTCTTGTAAACCGTCATTTCATCCGCTAAAAACGGCGTATCGATTGGAAATATATATGAAACGCGTTTTGATTTCAATTAAAGGCTTCCAATCCGCGCAGGACGCGGATGAGGAGAGCTTTGAGCTTGTTACGGACGGGGAATACTCCCTGGAGGGCGGCGTGGCCGAGTTCAGCTACATGGAAAGCGAGCTGACGGGGTTTGCCGGCACCCGGACTTCCTTCGTCATTGAGCCCGACCGCGTTGTACTCAATCGGGCCGGCGGGACGGCCGGCGAGATGATCTTCAGCGAAGGCAAAAAGCATCACTTCGTCTACGAAACGGCATACGGCTCGCTCATGATGGGCATCGACACGCAGAGCATCCGAAAGGAGCTCGATGAAAACGGCGGGGATCTCGAGATACACTACGTCATTGACATCGACAATGTCGTCATGAGCCGCAATACGTTCAAGATAAATGTGAGGTAAGAATAACGTGGCAAACCTGATTGAAGCAGCCAAACGGCAGATCGACGAGCTGATCCGGGCAGCGTATGAAAAAGCGGCGTCGTCCGGGGCGCTGCCGTCCGGATGCGCGCTTGAGGGCGCCGCCGAGATTCCGAAAGACGCCTCCAACGGCGACTACGCGGCAACGCACGCGCTCGCCGCCGCGCGCGGAATGAAGCTGGCCCCGCGCAGGATCGCCGAGACGCTGGCCAGCCATCTCGACCTGACGGACAGCTATTTCAAAAGCTGTGAGATCGCCGGCCCAGGCTTCATCAATTTTCTTTTGTCGGACAAGTGGTACCGCGACGTGCTGCGCGCGGTCGAGGCGGAAGGCGACGGCTACGGCGCGTCGGACCTCGGGAAGGGCCGCCGCGTCATGGTCGAGTTCGTCTCGGCAAACCCCACGGGTCCGATGACGATCGGCAACGCCCGCGGCGGCGTGCTGGGCGACACGCTGGCGGCCGTTTTGGACAAGGCCGGCTACGACGTGCACCGCGAGTTTTATGTCAACGACGCGGGCAATCAGGTGGAGCTCTTCGGCAAGTCGATCGAAGCGCGCTACCTGCAGCTTATTCATGGCGAGGAAAACGTCCCGTTTCCCGAAAACGGCTATCACGGGGACGATATCAGGGAGCTTGCCGCGCTGCTGCTCGAGCGCGGCGGGGACAGGTACGCGGCATTGGACCCGGAGAAACGCCTCGGCCAATTCATCGCCTTCGGACTTGAGCGCAACATCGCGCTTATGAAGGAGCATCTGGAGCGCTACCGGATCAAGTACGACCGTTGGTTTCTGGAAAGCGAGCTGCACGAGAGCGGCTATGTCGCCGAGACAGTGAAGCTGCTCACGGAGAACGGCTTTACGTACGAAAAGGACGGCGCGGTCTGGCTCAACAATACGCAGTTCGGCGCGGACAAGGACGAGGTGCTCCTGCGCGCCAACGGCTTTTATACCTATTACGCCGTCGATATCGCCTATCACCGCAACAAATTCGTCGAGCGCGGCTTTGACCGGGTCGTCGACGTCTGGGGCGCCGACCATCACGGTCACGCCGTCCGCTTCAAAGCCACGATGACCTCGCCGGCGCTCGGCATCGACCCGGACCGGCTGGATTTCGTCATTATGCAGATGGTGCGCCTCGTACGCGACGGGGAGACGGTCAAGGTCTCCAAGCGGACGGGCAAGGCCCTGACGCTCAACGACCTGCTCGACGAGATATCCGTCGACGCGTGCCGGTTCTTCTTCAACGCCAAGCCCGACACGCATCTGGAGTTCGATCTGGGGCTCGCCGTCCGGCAGGACAGCGACAACCCCGTCTATTACGTACAGTACGCGCACGCGCGCATCTGCAGCCTCATCGCGGCGCTGGCCGAAGAGGGACACGCCGTCAGGCCCGCCGGCGACATCGATTTCACCGTGCTGACGGAGGACGCGGAACGCGAGCTGATCAAACAGCTGTCGCTTCTTCCGGAGGAGCTGGGACTTGCCGCACGCGACCTGGACCCGTCGCGCGTCAACCGCTACGCCGTCGAGCTGGCCGCCCGCTTCCACAGGTTTTACAATGCCTGCCGGATCAAGGGCGAGGCGGACAGGCTGGCGGAAGCCCGCCTCAAGCTGGCCGACAGCGCCCGTGCCGTCATCCGGAACGCCCTGTCGATCCTCGGCGTCACCGCGCCCGAAAAGATGTAAATATCAAAACTGTCTAAAAACAAAAGCCTTCCGATGCCGGAAGGCTTTGATTTTTGAATGACGTCAATGGCGTACGTATTTGGCTTCGAAGACCTGATCGTTCGTGCACAGGTAGATGATGCCCTCGATAAAGCCGATGAGCGCCGGGATGCCCGTCCAGCAGAACAGCAGGTATACGACGCCCGCGCCGATATGGCCGAGATAGAACTTGTGGATGCCGATCCCTCCGAGGAAGATCCCGAGGATGCCGGCCACGACCTTGCTTTTCCCGGAATAGTACGGCTGCTGGACAGGAGGCGGGTAATACGGGGCCTGCGGGGGCGGGTACGGGCCCTGGTACGGGTTTTGGTACGGGCCGCCCGGGGGCGGCTGATACGACCCGGCATAAGGGCCTGCCTGCGGGGGCGGCGTCCTCGGCGGCGGAGCCGTATAGGTCGGCGCGGCCATCGGCGCCTTGGCGTATTCGGCGCCGCAGAATTTACACGACGAAGCGCGCGCGTCGATCGGCGCTCCGCATTGCGAACAGGTTCTTATCTCTCCTGCTGACATGTCGGTCTTCTCCTTTATACGGCGTTCGTAACCCGATTATACGAACATGAATTTTTCGCGGTCAATGATCATTGTCTTCGTTTCCATAAGCTGACGGACGAGCGAATCGTAAAACGCGCCGTCGCCCGTTGTGTTTCCAGCCGCCGCCGCCGCGCTGATCGCATTGAGCTTCGAGGCGATCTGGGTCTCCATGCCTATTACGGCGGGCTTTTGCGACCGGCCGAACGGCGTTGAGGCCTGGAAGCGCTCCTCCATGTCGTCAAACGCGGACAGGACGGCCCTGCCGCCGTCCGGGCTGCCGGCCGCCGTTTCCGTGAGGCTCCTCCTCAGTGTCATGAGGAGCATGCCCATATCGACCATCATCGCTTTTTCCATAGACCGGCGCTCCAGATCGCGCCTGCTGTTGTACCCGCTGATGAAAAGCCCGGCAAGCACGGCGATATAGACGAGCGTAATGATCAGATAGACGATCAGATAAGACTTCGGCCTGATGGATAGATATGTAAGCCGGGTGAAAACCATGACCGCCAGATAGTATAGGGCGGTCATGACCGTGACGGAGGCAAAAACCGCGACGCCGAAGGCCGAGCGCAGCTGCGCCGAAATCAAAATGACGATATTGAGGCACAGAAGCGCCGCCAGGACTGCGGAAAGCGCGACCGGAAAAACGGCCAGGTTCAAAATTGTCCAGAAAGAGAAGATCAGCAAACAGGTAACCACATCGATGATCAGGGCGATCAGGATCTTGAAGACCATCCGGACGACGGAGCTGTTATCCATCTCTTATTCCTCCAGGTTCGTCCCGCAGTTTCTGCAGAACTTGGCGTTCGGCTCGTTCTCCGCGCCGCATTTCCCGCATTTTTTTGACTGGACGAGGCTCTTGCCGCAGGAGATACAGAACTTGGAGCCGGCGAGGTTTTCAAAACCGCAATCCGGGCATTTGACGTTTTCCGGCGCAAGCCTTTTTCCGCACGCGCAGCAGAAGACGGCAGCCGCCAGGTTGGCTGTCCCGCACGCCGGGCAGGGTTTCTGCCCCGCGGGGGGCGCGCCGGGCGCGCCCGTGGCGATGTTCGACGTCAGGCCGCCCATGGCGCCGCCCAGGCTGACGCCGAGTCCCAGCCCGACGCCCGCTCCGGTGAACGTCCCGGCCGAGCCGCCCTCGTTGGCGGCGGCCAGGTCGATGGCGTCAAACGAGCGTTTTGTGACGTAACGCTGCTCCCCGATGATGTCGAACGAGGCCCGCTCGCCGAGTATCCTGTTGATCTCCGCGAAATCCTCGTCGGGGAAATTGATCGACTGGATGAAAAAGTTGACGACTTTCAGGCCAAACCGGCCGAATTCCGCGCTGATCTCCTGAGCGCAGTAGTCGGAGATTGTCTCAAGGGAGGCCGAAATCTCGAGCGCGGAGACCTTGCTCTGAATGATGGCCTGCGCGATGAGCGTTTTGACCTTCATGATGAGAAGGCCCTTGAAATATCCGAGCATCTTGCCGTAATGCACAACGTCCCGCTGCGGCATGGCGCCGATGAGCTCCGTCAGGAAAACCCGGTAATCGGCGACCTTCATGCCGATCTGCCCGAAGGCTCGCACACGCAGCTTGATGTTATATTTGGGATCGATGAGCTGTATGGGATCGATGGTGCCCCAGGTGATATCGAGTTTGGACGTCTTGTTGATGAAATATATTTCTGCCGTGAACGGCGTCTTGCCGCCGAACGGCAGGTTGATCACGCCCGCCAGGAGCGGAATGTTGGCCGTCGAGAGCGTGTATGTACCCGCGGTGAAATAATCCAGCGCCTGTCCGCCCTTGACAAAAACGGCAACCTGCCCTTCCCCGACGATCAGCTGCGAGCCTGTGACAAACGCCTCGCCGGGATACCGGTACACAAGCCATTCGGCGTTGTTGAGCATCCCGTCCCATTTGATCCGATCAAGTAGCGCCATCGACCCCAACTCCTCACAGTCAAGTTAAAATCTGCCTTTTGACTTATAAATCACCATTTGAGTATACAATTACGCGCCGAGGCTTGTCAATAAAAACGGCGTCCGCGGCATACCCGAATGCTGTGTGCCTCCAGCAAAGATACACCGGATTCATCCGAAGCGATGCTCCGGGGGATTCGCCGTGCATTCGTTTATGCGTCGCCCTGCATGGGGACGAACAGCTCGCCCGCGAGCGCCGCGAGGGTGTCTATATCGGCGTTTGCGCTCATATAAACGCTGTACATCAAGCCGGGCGCGGCATCGTACCAGAGGCACACGCCCTTCCCGCTGTCGCTGCAGTACGCCTCGCCGCTGCCGTACTGGATCTGAACGCTTTCCGCCGTTGTCCAGTCCTCATAGACGCCGGAGATATCCGTAAACGACGCGGCCGGCTGGATCCGGTATGTGATCTCGGTGCCGTCGAGCGTAAATACCGCCTGGGCCAGAGCTGTCCCGTCGTCCATGTCGATGATGTGGTAGGCGACATCCTCCGCCCTGTCGGGAATGGCAAACGACAGGCCGAGCGTATCCAGGATCTCCTGCGCGGACGATTCGCGCATCGGGTTGGGCATGCCGCTGATCTCGACGGGATAGGCGGCCAGGATGCTGTAATGATACGAGCTGACCTCTGACGGCCTGACCTCGACGGCCAGCGTCCGGTCCACCGTCCCGCCGTTAGATAGGACGTCGAACTGAAGGCTCGCCGAACGCGAACCGTCGGCGGCGCTGCTCGACAGGCTCAGCGCGATGGATCTCAGCACGAATATCATGCCGCCGCCGTCCGCGCCCTTGAGCGTATAGTCGCCGCTCTGGGCATCGCAGGAGATCAGTCCGGAAAGCTCCGGCGGAATGTCCGGCACCTCGGATTGCTCGAACGCCTCGAGGAAGAAATCGCCCATACTGTCGGCTGTGACGATGAAATTGCCGTCCGACTGCGTCAGGCCGGTCTTTTCGGACGTATAATCCTTGATCATGTGGTACACGGTCGTCCACTTAAAGCGGGCGTCGGCCGGGTCGTCCTCGACATGAAACAGGCCCTCGGCGTCGAGCGCCGCCCAGACGGCCGGGAACAGCAGCGGCTCGAGCGCGTCAAGAGCCCGGTCGGTATTCTCGTAAGCGCTGAAAAACTCGTCCTCGGCCCCGCCGAAGGTCAGCACATACGCGTTCATCTGCGCCGGGGCATGGCTTGGATCCCTCGACGGCTCGAGGATCTCAACCGGGGCGGACGCCGTGGCCTCGATGTCCTCAGACGGCGGCGCCTCGGCCGTCGGAGACGGCGACTGATCCGCCGGCGGAGACGACGGTGCGTCCGTATCCGCGGTTGTGGCGCAGGACGCCAGGAGCGGCGTCATCAGGATGAACGCAAGCAGGATGACGGCAAAACTTTTTCTCATTTCTTACCCCACTTTCCTTTTCCCATTCTGTGTTAATCCGGCCGTCCCGGCGGGATCGCCGCCGCGGCCGTATCCTCTCCATCGCCAGTATATCAAATTGATGAAATTAATGGAAGCGCGTTTTCGCGCTTCCATAACTTACTATTCGGCAGGGGCGGGCTCGGGAACCGGAGCTGCCGGCGTTTCGCTTTTTTCCTCTTTCGCTTTCCCGAGATACTCCGGAAGCTCCATGCCCGCCATGTTGAACAGCTCGCTCATCGGCGGGATCGATTTCATGAGGCCGGACAGGAAGTTTGCGGTGTTGGAGCCGCCGTCCTTGCCGCCCATGCCGTCCCAGACGGTGACCTTGTCGATCTTCAGGTTCTTGACGGCCTCCACCTGGATGCGGACCAGCTCTTCCAGCTTGTCGGCGACCATGAGCCGGATGGCGTCGCCGGCATTGCCGCCGGCAGCTTTGACGACCTCGGCCAGGCCGCTTGCCTGACGGGTGAGCACTTCCTGAAGTCCGCGTCCCTCGGCTTCCATCCTGGCGAAGATCGCGTCGGCCTCGCCGCGCGCCTTGCGGCGCAGCTGCTCGGCTTCCGCCTCGGCCGCGATCTCGCGCTGCCGTTTGTCTATTTCCGCCTTTACGAGCACGTCGGCTTCGAGCGTGGCCTTCTCGCGCGCAGCGCGGGCCTGCTCGGCGGCCTGCTCGGCCGCGTACGCCTCGTGCAGCGCTTTGGCTGTCGCGATCTTTTCGGCGGAAACGGCGCGGCGCTGGGCATCGGCCTCGCGCTCGCGCCGGGTGGCGTCGGAGTCCGCGATCTGCGCCTTAGCCGTGTTTTCGCCCTGGATGGCCTCGGAGTCCGCCATGGAGACCTGGATCCTCTGCTCGCGGACGGCGTTGGCTTCGCCGATGGCGCCGGAGCGATTGGCCTCGGCAACCGATTTTTTCGCGTCGTTGATTGCCTTCGCGGCGGCTTCCTTGCCGAGCGCCATAATATAACCGGACTCGTCGCTGATGTCCGTGACGTTGACGTTGATGAGCCGCAGGCCTATTTTCTTGAGCTCCGTTTCAACGTTGCCGGAGACGGCTTCAAGGAATTTATCCCGGTCGGTGTTGATCTCCTCGATGTCCATCGTGGCGATGACGAGGCGCAGCTGGCCGAAGATGATGTCCTTGGCAAGCTCCTGGATCTCCGTGAGTTTCAGGCCCAGCAGGCGCTCGGCGGCGTTTTGCATGACGCCGGGCTCCGTCGAGATGCAGACCATGAACCGGGACGGCACGTCGATGCGGATGTTCTGCCGGGACAGCGCGTTGACCAGGTCGACGCTGATGGACATCGGCGTCAGGTCCAGATACTCAAAGGACTGAAAAATCGGCCAGATGAACGATGCGCCGCCGTGGATGAAGCGCGCCGAACGGTTGCTGCCGTCGGCGTTGTTGCCGACCTTGCCGTAGATGACCATGATCTTGTCGGAGGGGCATTTGCGGTAGCGCGAGAAAATGATGATGAGCGTCGTAACGAAGACGAGCGCGATTACGAGAAAGTAGATAACTGTGTTGGGCATTTAATCACCTCATATTAATTTTTTTCTTCATCCAGCGGGGCGACGACGAGGGTGTCCTCATCCGCCAGGCCGATTACGCGGACAAGCTGTCCGGCCTTGAGGACGGCGTCCGTATCCGAAACGGCGTCGCATTCGGTAAAGCGCCCCTGAAACGTCAGCAGAACTTTGCCGAAGCCTTTTTTTCCGCCCGGAATGGCGATGTACACCTTCGCGGTTTTGCCGACGGCGTATTTCAGCGAAACGTTGCCGGCCGACTGAAGCCGGGACGCCCATTTGAACAGCAGCGCCACGCCGTACAGCGCGGCGGCCCCCGCGACGAGTGCGGCGGTGACCGATAAAAACGCGGACCTAACGATCCCGGCCACCACAATGCCGGCCCAGCCGCCGACGGTGAAGAAGGCCATGATCCCGCGGATACTGAGAAGCGCCAGTCCGCTCGACGCGCCGTCGCCGTGATATCCGCCGCCGTGCGTATCGCCCGGGCCTGCGCCGGACGCGTCCGCGCCGCCGCCGTGAATTCCTCCGATGTCCATTCCGCCGTCGTGCATACCGCCGCCGTGAATTCCGCCGTCGTGCATACCGCCGATGTCCATTCCGCCGTCGTGCATACCGCCGTCGTGGATTCCGCCGTCGTGCATACCGCCGGCGTCCGAACCGTGGTCTCCGATCCCGAACAATACCAGAACCGTCTGGATAATCAGAACAAACGTGGCCGGCAGCGCGAAGCAGGCAAACACCCTTTGCAGCGCCGACAGCGACTCCCACCATACGGCCATATCATCTCTCCTTTCTTCAATATTTTGTATATAAACCAGCTTGAAGACCGGCGGGCTTTCAGCAGCCCGCCGGCGCGATCACCTGATGGATTCCAGCAGGTTTTCTGCCTCGAGCTTGATCTGGGCGCTTTCATAAGCCAGAAGAATCACTTCAAGCGCCTTGCGCAGCCGTTCTGTCGAGCCGGGTATTACCTCTTCGTAATCGCCCGTACAATCGACGATCAGTTTTCTGAGTCCGTCGCTGCTGCCCAGGCCGCCGGCCTGGCAGCGCGCGATAATGCCGCAGATATATTCGTACAGGACCGATTCGGGGATGATGTCGTCCGAGCGGTCGTCAACTCGGCCGTTGATATAGGCCATCAGAAACGCGATCTGTTCCAGCTTCAGGGTGTCGCGGAGCATGTTGATGATGAGGATCCGCGCGACCTGGTCGATGTTGTACCGCTTGCCGACCGGCGAGGACACCCAGCCGCGTTTGATCCAGTTTTGCAGCGCCGGTGTATCCAGGCCCGTGATTTCCCGAAGCTGGGAGAGCATGAGGCCGCTCGTCACCGAAAAGATCCCCGACAGAAAACGGCAGCCGGCCGGACCCGACCCGTTTTCCGCCGGAAGCACCGTGCCCGGAATAGTCATATCAGCACCTTCTTCCCTGTTTGTCAAATGATGGTGATAGTGTACCACGCGTTCACATGAATGTCAATAGTGTTTTAATGAATTTTATTAATGTGCGTGTGAATTTATAATTAAGTACTGTGAATGTTTGCGGAACGAGTCCACCGCAGGCTAGCGGCGGGATGGTTGTATGTCTGCGGCTATAAAAAAACCTCCTGTGAATCACAGGAGGTTTGATGTAATCTGTATAGGTGCTGATGTCCGCTTACTGGGCAAGCGTGTCGAAAATGTCATGGTACCTGGAAGCGTTCATGGTTTTCGTGATGGATGCGATATCGTTCATGATGCTGTCGGCAAGGGCATTGCCGGCTGTCGATAACATCAGTTTTGTAAAAGCCGTTTCGATCGCGCTGCTATCAAAACCATAATCGGTCGTTCCGTCGGTATCATAGACGGCCGTCTCCGCGACAGCGACGCTGTCGGCCATTGCGGACGCCGTTTCCGAAGCGGCCTCAGCCGCGCCGCCTTCCTCCGCTACCACTTCCGAGACGATCTCGGTCGGTACCGTGCCCGCCACGCTCGTGTAGTATTGATCGAATATCTCCTGGCTGACGGTGCCCGGGCCTCCCGGCGCGCTGGTGTAGCTGTCGCGCGGGGCGGTGACGGACATCCCGCCGCTCGAGTAGTTGACTGTGCCGACGATTTCCCCGTCCGCGTTGATGATCGCCTCGCCGAAAGTCTCCGTATCATATCGGCCCTGCTGCTGCAGCAGCAAAGCAAAATCGGCGGAACGGATGACGCCGTACGGCGTTTTGACCTGCAGCACGCCGTCGGCTGTTCTGAATCTGGAATAATCCGATACGGGTATCGTCCCGGCCTGGTCCTCGTAGGCCATGCCGTTGATGACATAACCGGTTTTGGTCGTATTTGTCGCGCCGTCCAGGTACCGCACTTCCAGAACCTCAACAGGCGGAGCCGTCGTTTCGGCTTCGGCGGCCGTTGCCGTGACGTCTTCCCCGGCCTCCAGCGTGGCATTCAATGCATCCGTCCACTCCGAATCCGATTCGGTTTCGGCACAGCAGCCTTCGACTTTCGCGTTTTGCATCGCGGTTGACAGTACGCCTTTAATCTCCATATTTTTTAAAGCCTCCTGACGGCATTCAATACTTTGTTTCTCCCGCCCGGCTGTCGGGTACAGCGGCGCAGGGCGTTATGCGGCCTTGTCACGGACCACATATATATTAACGTCATTATCCCGGCATAACTTAAACGATAATTTTGCGCTGATGAACGCGGACCGAAAGGCTTCCGCTCATCCGCGTCGTACGTCATAAAATGGAGGACGGCAGCTGCGATGCCTGCCGTCCCCTGTCGTCCCAATCAACGCATGCCGCCGCTTACAATTTGCTCATAAGCCGCACATAAAATTCAACAATTTTGACAAGCTTGTCGGCCGGGATCCGCTCATTGTTGCCGTGAATGAACGCCCGCTCCTCGCCGCTGAGCTCCATCACGGAAAAACGGTAGACCTTGTCGGAGATGCGGCCGTAATGGCGCGAATCGGAGCAGGCTACCATGAGATACGGGGAGACGATGACGCCCGGCCATGTCTGCCGGATCGTTGTTTTGACTTTGTCCCAAACCTCGCCCGAGGTGTCCGAGAAGGCCGAGGGCGGATTTCCGTCAACCACACGCACGTCGATCTCCGGATTTTTAATCACGGCCTTGAGGCGCCGGGCCGCCTCCTCCGGCGTCCCCGTCAGAAGCCTGAGGTTGGCCCCGGCGCTGACTTCAGGCGGCAGGACGTTCCAGGCCTCGCCGCCCTTCATCCGTGTGAACGCGCACGTTGTCCGCATGAGCGCGTTGAGCTCCCCGCCGCGCTTTTTGGCCATCCGGGCCAGCAGCGGTCCGAAACACCACAGGTTGGCGAAAACGAGCCGCAGGCCAAGGCCCGCGTGGCGGCCGAGCGTGTCGAACATCTCGAGGGCCGGCTGCGTCAGCTTCATGGGAAACGGGTTGTTTTCTATATCGGCCACGGCCTGCGCGAGCATCCCGACCGGAGTGTGCGGCGGCGGCGCCGAGGCGTGCCCGCCTTTGCCCTTTAGAGACAGCTCGATATCGGCCATTCCCTTTTCGCCGGTTCCGATGAGCGCGCAGGGTTTGGATACGCCGGGAAAAACGCCCCTGACGATCGCCCCGCCCTCGTCGAGGACGGCGGGCGAAATGCCCCGTTCGGCAAACCAGTCGACCATGGCGGGCGCGGAGGGGCCGCTGATCTCCTCGTCACCTGAAAAAGCGAAATACAGATCGTTTTCCGGCATGAAACCCCGGCTCAGCAGGGTCTCCGCCGCCTCCATCACGCCGCACAGGGTCCCCTTCGTGTCCAGTGTGCCGCGGCCCCAGAGGACGCCGTCCTCAAGAACCCCTTCAAACGGCGGCTTTTCCCAGAGCGCCTCGGCCGCGGGCACCACGTCGTAGTGCGCCATGAGCACGACGGGCGCGCCGGCGCGCCGGCCTTTTAAATGATACAGTACGCCGGTCGGGCCAAGCCTGTGTTTTTCGCAGGCGGCAGTGACGAGCGGGTAACGCTCGTCCAGAAGACGGCGGAATTTCTCAAATTCTGCGCCGTCCTGCAGCGACGTATCCGTATAGGACACCGTCCGGCATCTTATCATCTGCGCAAGTGAGTCGACTGCGCGTTCGCCGTCAACGGCGACGGGCAGCCCGGGGGGCTCCGGCTCCGCCTTGGGCCGATAGACGGCGGCCCGGATAACGATAACCAGAAGGAACGCGAGAACCAACGCGGGTAAGATCAGCCACCACATAAAAATCCCCCTACAGCAGATTCTTTTTATAAAGGACGCGGGATACGCCGATGGCGATGAGCGCGCCCACGGGCACCAGAATGCCGACCGAGCCCGCCAGAGACGGCACGCAGGCAAACAGCGCGATCATGAAGATGAGCGGAGCAAGCGCGATTTTCAAATTCTTGGCCACGTAGACAACGGCCAGCGCGCCGAACAGCGCCGGAAGGATGTTGTCGAACGCCGGCTGCAGCACCTCGGATTCAAGAAACGGCCGGATTTGGGACAGCAGCAGCACACCGAGCGCGATGACGGCCGTCGTCACAATCGCGGAGACCGCCACGGCGACGGTTGAAATGACTTCCGCCTCCTCCGAGCCCTGCTTGACGCCCGCGCCTTCCAGCGCGTTGAGAACGCACGGGACCTTGAGGTTCGTCAGATTGCCCGTCATAAAGGCCAGATACGAGCCGGCCGTGCCGAGCATCGGCACATAGGTCAGCACCTCGATCGTGCCGACGGTCCAGAAAATCGGCAAAACGCCGGCCAGGCCGCGCAGGAAACCGGTCCATTCCGGCCACGCGCCGTACCGGACGCAGATGATCGCCGGAACAAGAAACAGCATAAGCAGTCCGAGCAGCATCCAGACCCGGCCGGCTTTGTGTACACTGTTGCGATAATCCATATTAACGCCTCCCCTAAACCGCGGAGTGAACAAGATGGCTGATCGGAATGGACAGCGCCATGCCCCCGAGCATGGAGATCGGCAGCGCGTATTCCTCCATCCACTTCCACTTGAGCACTTTAACAAAGATCGCGCAGACACCCATCAGGACGGCCGAAGCAAGCATGACGAACACGGGTATCCAGCCGACAGATCGGAAGAGCACACGTCTGAACTCCAGTCACCGCTCA
>CAYMLM010000012.1:15204-21939 GCA_964391385.1 uncultured Papillibacter sp. | reverse complement strand
GGAAGCCGGATTTGACGTGAAGCACACCGTCATAGTCCCCGACGAACAGCCGGAGGTCGAGCGCGCGCTCATACGCTGCGCCGACGAGCTGGATATCGCGCTTGTCGTGACGACGGGCGGGACGGGCTTTTCGCCCCGCGATGTGACGCCGGAAGCCACAATCGCCGTCTGCCGGCGCATGGCCCCCGGGATTCCCGAGGCAATGCGCTACGAGAGCCTGAAGATCACGAACCGCGCCATGCTGACGCGCCAGCAGGCCGGTATACGCGGGAGAACGCTCATTGTAAACCTGCCGGGCAGTCCCAAGGCGATCCGCGAGAACTTTGCCGTCTGCCTGCCCGCCCTGGGCCACGGCCTGGAGATGCTCCGCGACAAAACGGGGGACTGCGCGCAGGAATAAAAAACTGACAAAAAAAGGCGATGCTGCCACGCGGCATCGCCTTTGAATTTTCTTTTTTGAAAAGCTCATAATACAAAAAAGAGGTGAGACGATGAGCGAAAAGCAAAAGGAACCCTACGAGCAGCAGGAAGCCGCCGGCCACAAAAAAACGAAGCCGGACAGCCAGAGAGAAAACGTCAACCACAACACGAGAAAGGTTTCCATGGGGCCGAACACAAAAAGATAGAGGTAAAGGTGGATTTTGTGAGCAAGGGCAATCAGAAGCATACCCGAAAAAGCGACAAGCTGTCGGACGGAAAATTCAAGTCGAAAAACATCAAGCATGATCCGAACGCGGAGGGAGCGCGGGCCGTCTTCGGCCTGAGGGACGATGAAGACGGCAAATGAGCCGCGCCAGAAGGAGACCGCGCTGCTTTTTGACCGCATCGGGCGGCATCTCCTGGAGGACGGCCGGCCGTCCGAAGCCGTCCGGGAATTGGCCGAGACGCCCGCGTTTGCCGAGTATCCGTTCTCAATGCTCCTCAGGCTGAAATCGACGAAACAGTCGCCGCGCTATCACCCCGAGGGCAGCGTCTGGAACCATACGCTGCTCGTGGTCGACGAGGCGGCAAAGCGGCGGCATTTGAGCGCAGATGCCCGGGCGTTCATGTGGGCGGCGCTTCTGCACGATATCGGCAAGCCCGATACGACGCGGGAGCGCAACGGGAAAATCACGGCATACGCGCACGACACGGCCGGCGAAAAGCTGACGCGCGCGTTTTTGTCGATGCTTACGGAAGACGGGGAATTCATCGACAAGACAGCCGCGCTTGTCCGCTACCATATGCAGATTCTTTATGTCTTAAACGGTCTTCCGTTTAAGGACGTGCGCGGCATGCAGCGCCGGTCGGACCTCGGGGAGGTCGCGCTTTTGGGGCTGTGCGACAGGCTCGGACGCACCGGCGCCGTGCGCGAGACGGAGGAAGAGCAGGTCAGGCGCTTTATTCAACTGTGCGAAAAAGAGTGAAAGGAGACGTATGGCAAAAGCAGGTATGAGAAGGCCCGATCCGTCCGGGATTCACGGGACGGAGAGCCAGCGCAGACCGCACACCGAGAAAAACAGTGCGCGACCCGTGCCGGAGCTGCAGGGCAAAGCAAAATTTACAAAGGAAAAAGCCGGCTCGCTGACGGTCGACGCGCCAAACGAGCGGACTTGAATTATTAACGCGGCAGCACGCCGAATTGAAAGGAGACTGCGCATGCCGAAGGACGGTCAGCCGGACAACAAAAAAGCCAGAAAGGAAAAGGCAAAGGGCCAGATCCCGCTGACGCGGGAAAATCAAAACAAAAACCGCAACGCGAAGAGACAATCGATTAAAAATAACGACGTATAAAAGCCTGAATGCCGATTGACAGATACCTCACCTTAAAGCAAATACTTCCGCCTCTGGCCCATAAAGACAGAATAAGAGCATACGTCGGACCAATACTATGAACGTAAGAAAGCGCGGAGGGTGAGATATATGGCAAGTGAAAAACAAAGGGTACTGCAGAATTTGAAAATGGAAACGGCCAGCCAGCTCGGCCTGCTCCAGAATATCAGCGAAAACAAAACGTCTTACAAGGGCGACGTTGCTGCCAGGGTAAACGGCGCGCAGGGCGGGCCGATCGGCGGACAGATGGTCAGAAAAATGATCCAGGCCGAAGAAAACAGAATGGCGGGGATGTAAATATGCAGGATAAGGATTTTGAGCACGAAGATGTAAAGGAGTATACGCCCAGGAAAAAAAACCGGGGACATTTTATGGATAATTACAACGTGTCCCCGTCCGGGTCCCAGCTGCTGAGGTCCGGCGGACGGCTCGGTTACGGGGCCAACGACCTGGATAACGGCATCATGCTGTCAACGTCCGAGGTCATCGATTTTTCCGAAGGGACCGACTCCTGGACCAACCGGCATTGAATAAAACACGCTGAAGCGGAGGCTTCAGCGTGTTTTTAATAACAAGAGCTTATAGCGGATCCTTGCCCTGAAGGCGCGGGGAGAGCGGCATCTGCCAGCCGTTGTGGTCGGTGTGCAGCAGCTCGTGCACCCTGTGCGCCATTTCGCTGCCTACAAAACTGTCGTACATAACGCCGATCGACGGGTTCTCGTGCGAGAACCGGAGCGAGGATTTCCGATCGAGGCCGTACAGGCTCTGCCCGCGCAGCTGGGCCATCTCGCGGTTCATATTGATCGGCTGCCCGCCGCCGCCGATGCAGCCGCCGGGACAGGCCATGACCTCGACGAAGTCGTACTGCACCTCGCCGCTGCGGATGGCTTCCACGAGCTTTCTGGCGTTTGCCAGACCGCTTGCGACGGCGACCCTGACAGCCTTGCCCTCGATATCGAAGGTGGCCTCGCGCCAGCCGTTCATACCGCGTACGTTGGCAAACGCGTCGACGTCCGGGTTGTTGCCGGTAGCCAGGAAGTATACGGAGCGGAGCGCGGCTTCCATAACGCCGCCGGACGCGCCGAAAATGACGCCCGCGCCTGTTGAGACGCCCATCGGCTGGTCAAAATCCTCTTCCAGCAGGTTTTGCGGCTGGATATGCTCCGCAATCATCATGCGGCTGATTTCCCGCGTCGTCAGCACGAGGTCGACGTCGGGACCGGTGCCGGTGGAATCCATGCCGGGCAGCTCGCACTCGGCCTTTTTGGCCGTACAGGGCATGACGGAAACGACAAACAGTCTCGAGGGGTCGACTTTCAGAATTTCGGCCAGGTACGTTTTTGCGACAGCGCCGAACATCTGCTGCGGCGACTTCGTCGTGGAGAAATGCACCAGCATGTCCGGGTACTGCGACTTCATGAACCGCACCCAGCCCGGACAGCAGGATGTGAACAGCGGATACCTGTTTTCTTCCTGGCTGTTGAACTTGCGCCGCATGAACTCGTTGCCCTCTTCGATGATCGTGAGGTCCGCGCCGAAATCCGTGTCGAAAATATAGTTGAAGCCGATCTTTCGGAGCGCGGCGACAAGCCGCTTGACCGTAGCGAACTCCTGGGTGACGCCCAGGTCCTCGCCCCACGCAGCGCGGACGGCCGGGGCGACCTGAACGACCGTGATGATGTCCGGGTCGGACAGCGCACGGAACGCTTTCATCGTGTCGTCCCGCTCGCTGAGCGCGCCCGTCGGGCAGTGCGTGATGCATTGCCCGCACAGCACACAGTCGGACTCGGCGATCTCCCGGTCGTACGTTACGCCGATCGTCGTCCTCGCGCCCGTGTTGTCCAGGCCCCAGACGCCGATGGACTGTACTTTTTTACACACCTGAATGCAGCGCATGCATTTGATGCATTTGGAGTCGTCCTTGATGAGCGGGAAGGTCATATCCCATTTTTTCTCGGGGATCTGCTTGCTGTAGGGCTGCGAGATGATGCCCAGGTCGTTGGCAATCTTCTGCAGGCCGCAGTTGGTGCTCCGGATGCAGGTCGGACAGTTGCAGTCGTGCTGAGAGAGGATAAACTGCACGTTGACCCGCCGGGCCTGGCGCGCCCTGGGGCTGTTCGTCCAGACGACCATGCCCTCGTCGACGGGCGTGTTGCAGGTCGTCACCAGCTTTTTCCGGCCTTCGACCTCGGCCACGCAGATCCGGCACGCGCCGATGTCGTTGATCTCCTTCATGTAGCAGAGCGTCGGCAGAAAGACGCCGACGGTTTTCGCGGCATCGAGTATCGTCGTTCCCTCCGGCACCTCGACCGGCAGGTTGTCAATCGTCAACTTTACCATGTGGAATTATCCTCCCCCAGGGCGCCGAAACCGAAATGGTCGCAGCGCAGGCAGCGTCTGCACTCCTGCGAAACTTCCTCTCGGGTCATGCCGTTTTCCGCAAGGTCGAAATTCCGCTTTCTCTCGCCGGCTTCGCGCTCCGTGAGCTCGATTCTGCCGATGGACGGCTTTTCCCGAAGCGCTGTAAACGAAACGTCAATATTCACCTCAAGCTTATGACTGAAGCCCAGGTATTGGTCAATGTTCGCCGCGGCCACCTTTCCGGCTTCAACGGCCTTGATGACGGTCGCCGGGCCGCTGGCGCAGTCGCCGCCGGCGAAAACGCCGGGCAGATTCGGGATGGCGCTGCTCTCGCTTGTGACGAGCGTGCCCCATTCCACCGGAACGATGCATTCCCTGAAGTGCCGGTGTTCGACATCCTGTCCGATGGCAACGATGATGATGTCACACGGAACGGACTTTTCCGGAAGCTTGGCGTTGACTGGCGCCGGCCGTCCGTCCTCGCCGATCAGGCCCACCATCTGAGGCTGGGTCCGGAACGCCGTGACGTTGCCGTTTTCATCGGAATCAATGCCGGCCGGAGCGTTGAGGGACAGGATTTCAACACCTTCGGCAATCGCCTCTTCAACCTCCGAGGGCAAAGCCGTCATGTCGCGCTCCCTTCTGCGGTATACGACGCTGACCTTTTCGGCATTGAGGCGGACGGAAACGCGCGCGGCATCCATAGCGACGTTGCCGCCGCCGACCACCACAATCCGCTTGCCGGTAAAATCGGGTATAACCTCGTCGCCGATTCCGCGCAGGAATTCAACGGCGGATATGACGCCGTTCTTGTCCGCTCCGGCGACCTTGAGCTTTTTGTCGGCGTGCGCGCCGATGGCAATGTACACGGCGTCATACTGGCGGCGTATGTCGTTGAAGCTGATATCCTTTCCGATTTCCGTATTCAGCTTCACTTTTACCCCCGTAGACGTTATGGCGTCCAGATCGTACTGCAGCTTTTCCCTGGGCAGCCGGTAGTTGGGGATGCCGTAGCGCAGCATGCCGCCCAGGCGAGCGCGCTTTTCAAAAACAGTGACGTTGTGCCCCATCAGCTGCAGGAAATAAGCGGCCGAGAGACCGGCGGGACCGCCCCCGATGACGGCGACGGTTTTGCCGGTATCCGGCAGGCACGCGGGGGGCGGAACGATACCGGAATTATCGGCCGCGAAGCGCTTAATGCCGCGGATATTGATGGCGTCGTCAATCATCATGCGGCGGCAGCGTGTTTCGCAGGGATGCTCGCAGACGTAGCCGCACACGCAGGGGAAGGGGTTGTCCTTCCGTATCAGCCGGATCGCGTCGGCGTATCGCCTCTCTCCGACGAGGGAAAGATAGCCGGGGACGTCGACGTTGGCGGGGCATTTGGAGATACAGGGAACGGCCTGTTCGAACCGCTCGCTGCATTTTCCCTTGAGGATATGGGATTCATAATCCTTCCTGAACGCTTTGATTGTCCTGAGGATGTAGTCGGCCGCGCCGTATCCGATGGCGCAGTCCGCCGTGTCGGATATGACCTGGGCCGTGTTTTCGATGAGGCTGATCGTCCCGAGTTTTGCCTTGCCGTCGAGTACGGATTCCATGAGGTTCACGAGGTTGTTGAGGCCGACCCGGCAGGGTACGCATTTGCCGCAGGACTGCGCCTGGCAGACCTTGATAAACGACGCGGCCATATCGATCGGACAGATCGCCGACGGACCTGCGCTGACCCGGCGCGCCACGTCCTCATACAGGCGCTCGAGCGCCAGCTGCGCGTCGTCCGGCGTCTTGATAGTTAGCCTGCTCACGATTCTCTTCCTTTCTTTATAGGCGACGCGCCGCATGCGACGGCCGTCGCACGCGACGATCGTCGCATGATAAGCGAAAAAACCGAATAATTGTTTCCTGCTCGTGGAGTCTTCCGGATTCCTGCGATATATGAGCAGGATCTGGCAGTGCAATTTTAGCAGAAATTTGTCGTTGCTTCTTGTATAATTTATATAATTTTTGTAATCTGTGACGTTGAAAACCTGCGTTAACGGACTTTCGGACTTGTTTGACATGCAGGGCAAGTTGTTGCCTGACAGGATCCAGGGCTGCGGCAGATATAAGAAGACAGATAAAAAACGGAACCGCCTTATGGAAAGCGGATCCGGTATGTACGGCGGCTCAGCGCTCCGCCGTCAGGACGCGGCTTGTTTATTTCTCAACCAGGATATCCGCGTATTGCGCATTTTGTTCAAACCACTTGACGGCATAGCTGCACTCGGGCACGGCCTTCCTGTTCGTTTTTCTGAGCTCCTCCGCCGTCAGCTCAAGCAGACGGGCGGCTATGCCGCGGCCGCGCAGAGATTCGTCGACGTGCGTGCTTGTGATGCAGACGGTGTCGAGATAGTTTACAGGGAATTCTATCTTCGCCAAGGTTTTTCCGTTTTCCTCGTATTCTATTTTATTCGTTCCGACTTTGTAAGGCATCGCGGCTGCTCCTCCTGCTTGATCGGCACTTCTCCTTAAGTTTTCTATATCTATATTAAACAATAATTCGGATAAAAGAGCAACCCTAAA
>CAYMLM010000012.1:0-15194 GCA_964391385.1 uncultured Papillibacter sp. | reverse complement strand
GTCACCCAATTGCGACAAACGGGGCGTATCCTGTATACTAATGGCGACGCGCCGTTATTTTAAATAAAAAAAGGGGCGCCGCCGACACCGAATTAATGAATTACCACATTACCATATTACTTGATTAGTTCACTAAAGTGCGCTATAATACAATCAATACGAAAAGCGGGGACAATTATGAATATCTCTGAAAACGTTCTGAAAAGCGAAGAAAAAGCGATGATGAACTTGAGGGCGCTTTACAGGAAGTACGGATATACGCAATACAAAATGAGCAAATTCGA
Source organism: uncultured Papillibacter sp. (assembly GCA_964391385.1). Classification (GTDB taxonomy): domain Bacteria; phylum Bacillota; class Clostridia; order Oscillospirales; family Oscillospiraceae; genus Sporobacter. The sequence goes on along the minus strand of CAYMLM010000012.1, from coordinate 14,910 downwards.
AGAGTACGACCTGTATGTCCGCAACAAAAACTTTCTGAAATCGGACCAGATCATCACGTTCAACGATTTGAGCGGCCGGCTGATGGCGCTCCGGCCGGACGTTACGCTGTCCATCGTCAAAAACACGAGGGATTGCCGGGATCAGCTCTGCAAGTATTACTACAACGAAAACGTCTACCGGCTCAGCAATACGAGCCGGGAATTCAAGGAGCGCATGCAGGTGGGCCTGGAGTGCATCGGCAATATCGACGTGTACTCCATGGGCGAGGTGATACTCCTGGCTGAAAAGAGCCTTGAGACCATCGGCGGGAAATACGTGCTCGACATCTCCCACATGGGTTTTCTGAGCGGAATTCTCGACGAGCTGGGTATCTCGGAGGAGCAGGCCGCGCCGATCCTGCGCTGCGTCGGCGAAAAAAACGCCCCGGAAATCGAAAAGCTGTGCGCGCGGTTCAGGCTGACTCCGGACGCCTGCGGCCGGCTGATAAGCCTGACGACACTGTACGGCACGTTTGACGAGGCCGTCGGCGTCCTCAAGGCGATCGGTACGGGCGACCGGACGAAGGAAGCCGTCCGCGAGCTGGAAGCCGTCTACGATACGGTGAAGAGCCTGGGCGGCGGCGAAAACATCCGCCTCGATTTTTCGATCGTCAACGACATGAATTACTATAACGGCATCATCTTTCAGGGCTTTGTCGACGGTATTCCGACCGGGATACTCTCCGGCGGGCGGTACGACAACCTGATGCTGCGCTTCGGCCGGGAATCCTGCGCAATCGGGTTCGCGGTCTACCTCGACCTGCTGGAGCGGTACGAAGAGGAAAAAAGGGCCTATGACGTGGACGTGCTGCTGCTTTACGACGAGACGACGGACGTCAAAACGCTCGCCGGATTTGTAAAAGGCCTGACGGCGCGGAACGCGAGCGTCCGCGCGCAGCAGGGCGAGGGCGGCGGCGTCAAATACAAAACGCTCATGACGCTCAAAAACGGGAAGCTGGAGGAAATTGAGGCAAAATGATTAGCATAGCGCTCCCGAAGGGCCGTCTCGGCGAACAGGTCTACGCGATCTTCGAGGCCGTCGGGTACGGCTGCCCGGGCATAATGGAAAACAGCCGCAAACTGATTTTTGAAAATACGCAGGCGGATATCCGCTATTTCTGGGTCAAGCCCTCCGACGTGGCCGCCTACGTCGAGCGCGGCGCCGCAGACCTCGGCGTCGTCGGCAAGGACATCCTGCTCGAGCAGTCGCCCGACGTCTACGAGCTTCTGGACCTCGGCGTCGGCAAGTGCCGCGTGTGCGTCGCGGCCCGGAAGGGCTTCCGGGACGACCTGGACCGGACGCTGCGCGTGGCAACGAAGTTTCCCGGCATCGCGCACGACTTCTATGCAGGGCAGGGGCGGGAGATCGACGTCATCAAATTAAACGGCTCCATCGAGCTCGCGCCGATCCTGGGCCTGTCCGACGTGATCGTGGACATCGTGGAGACGGGCACGACGCTCAAGGAAAACGAGCTTGACGTCGTTGAGACCATCTGTCCCGTCAGCGCGCGGCTCATTGCCAACAAGGTCGGCTTCAAATTTAAGCACGAGGGGATCGGCGCCCTTTGCCAAAGCGTCGCCGAAGCTATCAAAGAGGGTCGATGAGATGATCAGGATCACAAAATACGACAACCGCGCCGACAGCGAAATCTTCACCCGCACAGGCGCCGCGGCGGATATCGGGAAAACGGTGGCGGATATCCTTGCGGATGTCCGTAAAAACGGCGACGCGGCGCTCCTCGGCTATACGAAAAAGTTCGACAAGGCGGAGCTTTCGTCGCTCGAGGTGAGCGCGGAGGAAACGGACGCGGCGATCGCAAGCGCCGATCCGGCGCTTTTTGAGGTAATGAAAAAGGCGGCGAAGAACATCGAGGCGTTTCATCGCCGGCAGCTGCGGGAAGGCTTTGTCATAAACGGGGACGACGGCGTCATCCTCGGGCAGCGGGTGCTGCCGCTCGAGCGGGTCGGCGTTTACGTTCCCGGCGGCACGGCCAGCTATCCCTCCACCGTTTTGATGAACTGCATCCCGGCCAAGCTTGCCGGCGTGCGCGAGCTGATCCTCATAACGCCGCCCGCCCCCGACGGCTCGGTCAGTCCCGACATCCTGGCCGCCGCGAAAATCGGCGGCGCGGACCGGATCATCAAGGCCGGCGGGGCGCAGGCCGTGGCGGCGCTGGCGTACGGGACCGAGACGGTCCCGAAGGTCGACAAGATCGTCGGCCCGGGCAACGCGTACGTCGCCGAGGCCAAACGGCAGGTGTTCGGGCAGGTTGCCATCGACATGATCGCCGGCCCGAGCGAGATCCTCATCATCGCAGACGGGACGGCAAACGCAGCGTTCGTCGCGGCCGACCTGCTCTCCCAGGCCGAGCACGACGCGATGGCGAGCGCCGTGCTCGTGACGACGAGCCCGGCCCTGGCCGAAGAAGTCGCCGCGGAGATTGAAAGGCAGCTGGAGACCCTGCCGCGGCGCGAGATCGCGCGCCGGTCGATCGACGGCAACGGGCGGATCCTCCTGGCAGATTCGCCTGAACAGGCGATTGATCTCGCCAACACGCTCGCGCCGGAGCACCTTGAGCTGTGCGTCGAAAAGCCCTTCGACATGCTCGAGCGCATCCGGAACGCCGGCTCGGTCTTTTTGGGGAACTTTTGCCCCGAGGCGCTCGGCGACTATTTCGCCGGCCCGAACCACACGCTCCCGACGCTCGGCACGGCGCGGTTTTCAAGTCCGCTGTCGGTCGACGACTTTATCAAGAAGACGGCGTTTACGTACTACACGCCCGAGGCGCTCAGCCGCGTCGGCGGCGACATCGCGTATTTCGCGGAAAAAGAGGGGCTCGGCGCGCACGCCCGCTCCGTTATGATCCGACTGGAGCAGGAAAGGAAGAACGACTGATATGAGCCGATTTTTAAGCAGCCGGTTTGACCGCCTCTTACCGTACGTGCCGGGCGAGCAGCCGACGGACATGACATATATCAAGCTCAACACAAACGAGTCGCCCTATCCGCCGTCGCCGAAGGTGACGGCGCGGCTCGGCGGCGGCGAAGCCGAGCGGCTGCGGCTGTACCCCGACCCCGCCGGAAAGGCCCTGCGGGCAAAGGCCGCGGAGGTCTACGGCGTCGCGCCGGAAAACGTCTTTCTGGCCAACGGCTCCGACGAGGCGCTTGCGTTTGTGTTCATGGCGTTCTGCGACGCGTCGAGGCCCGTCGTCTTCCCGGATATCACCTACGGGTTTTACCCGGTCTACTGCGCGCTCTTCGGTATCCCGTACGAGACGGTCCCGCTTCGGGAGGGCTTCACGGTCGAACCCGCGGACTATCGCGGGATCGGGAAAAACATCGTCCTGGCAAATCCCAACGCGCCGACGGGCCTCGCCGTTTCGCCGGAGGCAATCGAGGAGATCGTGCGCACGAACCCGGACAACGTCGTCCTGCTCGACGAGGCCTACGTCGACTTCGGCGCGCGGTCCGTCGTGGGGCTCACGAAAAAATACGACAACCTGCTCGCCGTGCACACGTGCTCGAAGTCGCGTTCGCTGGCGGGCGCGCGGCTCGGCTTCGTATTCGGGGCATCGGCGCTGATCGAAGACATTGAGAAGATGCGCTACTCGTTTAACTCCTACAATGTGACGCGGCCGACGCTCGCCGCCGGCGAGGCGGCGCTCGACGACGAGCCGTATTATGAGGACATGCGGCGCAAAATCATCGAGACGCGCGGGAAAACGGCGGCGGCGCTCAAAGCGCTCGGCTTTGAGCTGACCGATTCCAAAGCCAACTTCCTGTTTGCGCGTTGTCCCGGCGTTGACGGCGGAGGGCTGTACAGGCGGCTTAAGGAAATGGGTATTCTGGTCCGGCACTTTGACAAACCGGGGATTTCGGATTATCTTAGAATCACCGTCGGGACGCCCGAGCAGATGGACGCGCTCGTCGGCGCTTTGAAAACCATCCTGGAAAAGGGGGACTAAGCGATGCGCACAGGTGAAATCAAGAGAAAGACGGCTGAAACGGATATCGGCCTGACGCTGAATATCGACGGAACAGGAAACGGCAGCATCGACTCCGGTATCGGTTTTTTAGACCACATGCTCGCGCTTTTCGCGCGCCACGGGCGCTTTGACCTGACGCTTGCCTGCAAGGGCGACACGCATGTGGACGCGCACCACTCCGTGGAGGACATCGGACTGTGCCTCGGCGCGGCGTTTTCCGACGCGCTGGGCGACATGCGGGGCATCACCCGCTACGCCGATCTCACCCTGCCGATGGACGAGGCGCTTGTCCTGTGCGCCGTCGATATCTCCGGGCGGGGCCATCTCTCGCTCGACCTCGCGCTGCGAAGCGAAAAGGTCGGCGAGATGGATACCGAGCTCGTCGAAGAGTTTCTGCTGGCCTTCGTGCGCAAAGCCAATATCACGGTGCACCTGCGCCAGCTGGCGGGGACGAACACGCACCATATCGTCGAGGCGTGCTTCAAGGCGCTGGCCAGGGCGCTCGGGCGGGCCGCGGCGGTCGACGAAGCGTACAGGGACGAGATCCCGTCGACAAAAGGAGTACTGTAAAAAGCAGGGGAGACAGCAATGATCGCGATTGTGGACTACGGCGTGGGGAACCTGTTTTCCCTGCGCAGCTCGTTTCAATACATCGGGCAGCAGGCAGAGATCACGTCGGACGCAGCCCGCATCCGGGAGAGCGACCGGATCGTCCTGCCCGGCGTCGGCGCGTTCGGGGATGCCGCGAAAAAGCTGCGCGGGAGCGGGCTGGCCGGCGTCGTCACGGGCGAGGCGGCAAACGGCAAGCTGCTTCTGGGCATCTGTCTCGGGATGCAGCTGCTGTTTGACAAAAGCTTCGAGTACGGCGAGCACGACGGCCTCGGGCTCATCCGCGGCAGCGTCGTGTCCATGGAGCCTGTCGTCCCGCGGGATTACAAGATCCCGCACATCGGCTGGAACGGCCTGATTTTCCCGAAGGACAGGCCGAAAAGCCCGCTCTTCAGGTATTTGAGCGAGGGCGACCACGTCTATTTCGTCCACTCGTATTACGCGTCGGACTGCGGCGACGCCGTCATCGCCACGACCGAGTACGGCGCGCCTTTGACGGCGGCGGTGGCCGACGGCAACGTTTTCGGGACGCAGTTTCACCCCGAGAAAAGCGGCGACGTGGGACTTGATATTTTACGCGCGTTCTGCCAGCTGTGAGCGCGGCTGAATAAAAAATCATTTGAGGTTACTATGATACTCTTACCGGCAATCGATCTGTACGGCGCTCAGGCCGTCCGCCTATACAAGGGCGACTACGCGCAAATGACGGTCTACAGCGACGACCCGCCCGCCGTCGCCGCGTCGTTTCGCGACGCGGGCGCCGACTGGCTGCACGTCGTGGACCTCGAAGGCGCGCGGGACGGCACGACCGCCAATTACGGGGTGATCGGGCAGATTGTCAAAGCAAGCGGCCTGAATGTCGAGGTCGGCGGCGGCATCCGCTCGCGCGAGGTGATCGAGGCGTACCTGAATACGGGCGTCCGGCGCGTCATTTTGGGCACGGCCGCCATCACGCAGCCCGGCTTTGTCGGCGGTATGGTTTCGCTTTACGGCGATCAAATCGCCGTCGGCGTCGATATCCGGGACGGGCGCGTGGCCATCAAGGGGTGGACGGAGGTGACGGACCTCGAATGCTTTGCGTTCTGTCGGGAAATGACCGGCCTAGGCGTCCAGACGATCGTCTGCACCGACATCTCGAAGGACGGCGTGCTCGGCGGGGCGAATCACGAGCTGTACCGCCGCCTGTCGCGGGAAATTGACGCCGACATCATCGCCTCCGGCGGCGTGTCGTCTCTGGAGGATATCCGGGCGCTCGGCCGAATCGGGCTTTACGGCGCGATTTTGGGCAAGGCGCTGTACACGGGCGATATCGAGCTGTCCGAAGCCATAAGGCTTGCAAGTCCGGAGGCGCCCGTATGATCACAAAACGAATCATCCCCTGTCTCGACGTCAGGGACGGGCGCGTCGTCAAGGGCGTCAACTTCACGGATCTTGCCGACGTGTCGTCGCCCGTCGGGCTCGGCAAATACTACAGCGACTGCGGCGCGGACGAGCTCGTCTTCTACGACATCACGGCGTCCTATGAGCAGCGGCGGCTCTTTACCGACATCCTCCGTGAGGTCGCGTCGTGCATCTTCATCCCGCTCACCGTCGGCGGCGGGATCAACACGGTCGGCGACTTCGACCGGGTTTTGAAGTGCGGGGCCGACAAGGTCAGCGTCAATTCCGGCGCGATCCGGAACCCCGGACTGATTGAGGAAGCGGCGAAAAAATACGGCGACCAGTGCGTCGTGCTGTCGGTGGACGTAAAGCGCGTCGGCGGCCGGTTCCGCGTCTTCGCCAGGGGCGGCCGGGAGGACACGGGCCTCGACGCCCTCGAATGGGTGCGGCGCGGGGAGGGTCTCGGCGCGGGCGAGCTCGTCGTCAACAGCATCGACACGGACGGAGTTAAAAAGGGCTTTGACCTCGAGCTGCTCGCGGCCGTGTGCGAGGCCGTGTCGATCCCCGTGATCGCCTCGGGCGGCGCGGGCCGCATCGAGGATTTCACGGCGCTTTTCACGGCGCTGCCGAAGGCGGACGCGGGCCTCGCCGCCTCGATTTTCCACTTTGGCGAGGTGAAAATCCCGGAGCTCAAAAAGATGCTGGCGGCCGAAAACATCAACATGAGGATTTAAAGATGGTTAATCTAGACGCATTGAAATTTGACGAAAAAGGGCTCATACCCGCCGTCGTGGTGGACGAGGAGAACCGGGATGTGCTGACGGTGGCGTACATGAACCGGGAGAGCCTTGAGCTGAGCCTCAGGGAGGGGCGGACCTGCTTCTGGTCGCGCTCCCGGCAGACGCTCTGGCGCAAGGGCGAAACGTCCGGAAACGTCCAGCACATCGTGCGCGTCCGGACGGACTGCGACCGCGACGCGCTGACGGTTTACGTCAAAAAGGACGGACCGGCCTGCCATCTGGGGACCGACTCGTGCTTTAACGACGACGTCTTTCAAAGCGGCGCGCCCGCGCCGTTTTCGATGGCGGACCTGATGGCGCTCATCGCCGGCCGGAAGAACGAGCCGAAGGAGGGGTCCTATACGACCTACCTTTTCGAGAAGGGTGTCGATAAGATCCTCAAGAAGATCGGCGAGGAATCGACCGAGGTCGTCATCGCGGGCAAGTCGGGCGACAAAAAGGAGACGGTCTATGAGATCGCCGACCTCTGCTATCACGTGATGGTGCTGATGGCCGAAATGGGCATCGGGCTCGACGAGATCAAAGCCGAGCTGAAATCCCGCCATGTGGTGGACAAAAAGACAAAACAGGAGAAAATGACGCCATGACGCTGTCAAACTTCCACGCGCACACCACCTGGTGCGACGGGACGGAGTCGCCGGAGGCCATGGTCAAAGCAGCGCTCGGCAAAGGTCTTGAGGCGTTCGGCCTGTCCGGCCACGCCTATATGGGCTTCGACACGGATTGGTGTATGACGCGCGCGGGAACGGCAGGATACATCGCCGAGATGGACCGCCTGAAAACGAAGTACGGCGGCCAGATCGCGCTGTTTACCGGCGTCGAGCAGGACTACTATTCGACCGAGCCGACGCACGGGTACGACTTTGTCATCGGCTCTGTCCACTACATCAAAAAAGACGGGGAATACCTGCTCGTCGACGACAGCGAGGACGTCGCCGTACGCGACGTCAAACGCTTCTACGGCGGTGATTTTTACGCATACACGCGCGATTACTTCTTTACGCTGGCCGACATCGTGCCCAAGACGCGGCCCGACTTCATTGGGCACTTCGACCTGGTGACGAAATTCAACGAGGGCGGCAGGCTCTTCGACGAGTCCGACCCGCGCTATTCAGGTCCGGCGCTCGAGGCCCTGACGGCCATCACCGAGACGCACAAGCTGTTTGAAATCAACACCGGCGCGATGTACCGCGTCGGCCGCACGGCCCCGTATCCGTCGGCGGCGCTTTTAAAAGCGCTCAGAGAGCGCGGCGGGGAGATCATCCTGTCCAGCGACAGCCATGACGGACAATCGATCTGCCACAAATTCGGCGAAATGCGACAGCTGGCTAAGCGCTGCGGCTTTACATATGCCAAAACGCTGACGTCAAAAGGTTTTGTCGATTATAAACTGTGACCGGTTCATCCATACTAACGCCGAAGCCATGAAAAGGCTTCGGTGTTTTTGATAGAGCACATACGCCCCGGCGCCCGCAAGATCGTTAATTATTTATCAAATTTGTCTTGACAAATGGATAGTACTGCCGTATATTTGTATCATATGAGACAAAAGAAGGCGTGCATGTGGATAGAGCCTGTCTGAAACGCGGCGAGTTGGAGCTGATACAAAACTGTTTCCTGTTCAAGGGAACGGACCGCGCGTTTGTTTCGAGGGCGCTCGCGGACGAGCGGTGCCGCCTCGTCGAGACGAAGAAAGGCGCGGTCGTCTTCGACGCGTTCGACTACCGGCGAAGCCTCGGATTTGTTTTCGCCGGACGCATCGAGGTCACGAAGCCGTCGAGCAGCCGGTACAGCATGACGACGCTCAAAAAGGGCAGCGCGTTCGGCTCGGCGGATCTTTACGGCGAGGATACGGACGTCGTGACGGTCCTGACGGCCGCGTCGGACTGCCGGATTGTTTTTTTCCCGCTTCCCCTGCTCGAGGCGCTCATGCGGGAGGACAGCGCGGTGGCGTTTAACTACATCCGTTTTCTGACGGACCGGGTCCGCTTTTTAAACGAGAAAATAGACGGACTCGTGGCGGAGGGCGCGGTTGCGTCGCTCAGGCATTATCTGCTCCAAAACGCCGCGGCGGACGGCGAGAAACGAATCGTGCGTCCGGCCGGCAGCCTGTCCGCGCTGGCCGAACAGCTCAACATCGGCAGGGCGTCTCTCTACCGCGCGTTTGACGCGCTCGAGCGCGAGGGGTTCATCAAAAGAAACGGCAGGGAAATCGAAATCGTCGGCCCGTCCGGGCCGGCACAGACAGATCGGGAGGATCAAGCATGAAAAATTTACTATCGTTGTTACTGGCGGCTGTTTTGGTTTTCGCGCTGGCGGCCTGCGCCGGGACGGCGCCGGAAACGTCCGCGGAGCCGTCCGGGTCCGCCGGGTCCTCGGCGTCCGCGCCGCCGGAGCAAACGGCGTCCGCTGAGCCGTCGCCGTCGCTGGCGCCGCAGGCGGAGAAGCTCTCTGTCCGGGCCGGCTTTCTCAAGGGCCCGACGGGCATCGGCGCGTCGTACCTCATGGAGCACAGCGAAAAGGGCCTGACCGAGCTCGACTATGCGTTTACCCTCGAAGCGGACCCGTCGATCATCACAAGCTCCGTCATCTCCGGCGATTTGGACATCGCGGCCGTCCCCACAAACGTCGCTTCCGTCCTCTACAACAAGACGGAGGGCGGCGTCAGGATCATCGCCGTCAATACCCTGAGCGTTTTGTACATCCTTGAAAAGGGCGACAGCATCCGGACCGTTGCCGACCTGGCGGGCAAGACGGTCTACGCCAACGGTCAGGCGGCCAATCCGGAATACGTGCTCAATTACATCCTCCGCCAAAACGGCCTGGAGCCCGGCGTGGACGTCACGGTCGAGTACGGCGACGCGAGCGAGCTGGCGTCCAGAATGGCGGCCGGAGAGCTGGAGATCTGCATGCTGCCGGTCCCGATGTCCACGACCGTGCTCGTCAAGAACGCGGACGTGCGCGTCGCGCTGGACCTCGGCGACGAGTGGGGCCTGGTCTCGCAGGACAGCACGCTGGCGCAGGGCTGCATCGTCGTGCGCTCCGATATCGAAAACGTGGAAGCCGTCGTGGAAAGCTTTTTGAAGGACTACGAGGCTTCGGTCAATTTTATGTCGGACAGCGCCAATATCGACGCGGCGGCGCAGCTGGCGGTCCAATATGGAATCGTTCCCAGCGAGGCGATCGCCAAGGCGGCCATCCCCGACAGCGGCTTGATATTTATCGCCGGAGCTGATAGTATCAAGGACAGCTTAAACGGATACTTCCAGGTCCTGCTGGAGGCCGATCCCAAGTCTATAGGGGGAGCTGTGCCGGATGACGCCTTCTACTTCGAGAGCGCGTAAACTGATGAAAGCCGCCGCGGCGCTGCTCTTCTGGGCTGCCGTGTGGGCGCTGGCGTCCTGGCGCATGGGGCGGGAGCTGATCCTGCCCTCGCCGCTCGACGTCGCCCGAAAGCTTGCCGAGCTTGGCGCGACAGCCCCGTTCTGGTTTTCGGCGGGGCGCTCGCTGATTAACGTGTTTGTCGGCTTCGCCGCCGGCGTGGCCGCCGGCACGCTGCTGGCGTTTTTTACGGTTTTTGTGCCGGCGGCCGACACGCTGCTGTCGCCGGCCATCCGCGTGGTACGGGCGACGCCCGTGGCGTCGTTTATCATCCTGGCGCTGTTATGGCTGGGGAAGGCGCGCGTGCCGACGTTTGCTTCGGCGCTGATGGTGACGCCCGTCATCTGGCAGGCCGCGGCCGCCGCGCTGCGCGAAACCGACCGCGATCTGCTTGAAATGGCGCACATATACGGGTTTAAGCGCCGGAAGACGCTCCGGCTCGTTTACATTCCCTCCATCCGGCCGCAGTGGAGCGCCGCGTGCGCGACGTCGATGGGCCTGGCGTGGAAATCGGGGATCGCCGCCGAGGTCATCTGCCAGGTGCGCCCGACGATCGGCGAGGAGCTGTACAGCGCGAAGATTTACCTGGAGACGTCGTCGCTGTTCGCGTGGACGGCCGTCGTCATCTGCCTGAGCCTGATTCTTGAGAACGTCCTGTCCCGCCTGTTTGTCAGAAAGAGGGGCGGTGCGGCGTCGTGATCAAGGTCAGTCACCTTCGTTTTTCTTACGGGGATAAAGTCGTCTTTGACGGGCTGAGCCTCCGGTTCGGGGACGTCACCTGCGTCACCGGACCCTCCGGCTGCGGCAAAACGACGCTGCTGAAGCTTCTGGCGGGATTGATTAAGCCCCAGGGCGGAACGATTACGGGAATGCCCCCCCGCATCTCGTTTATGTTTCAGGAGGACCGGCTGCTGCCGTGGTGCACCGCGCGCGAAAACGTCGCGGCCGTGCTCCCGCCGGACGGGGCGGAAAAAGCCGACGACTGGCTCAAGCGGGTCGAGCTGGAGGAATTTACTTCCGCCTATCCCGGGAACCTGTCCGGCGGGCAGCGGCGGCGCGTCGCGCTCGCGCGGGCGCTGGCTTACGGGGGCGGCGTGCTGATCCTTGACGAGCCGTACAAGGGCTTCGACCCCGAGCTCACGCGCCGGATGACGGCGCTCATCCTGTCGCAAAACGTGCCGGTCATCGCGTCCGTCCATTCCCCGGAGGAAATCGGGCTTTTGGGCGGGGAGGTCATACGGCTCGGCGCGTAAAAAATCGTGTGAAAGCATGCCTGTGAAAACGGCATGCTTTTCAGGCTGTAGACAAAGCCCAGAGGGCTTTGTCTACAAGAAGCTTGCATGACGGCTGCTCAGCCGCAGCCGTCATGAGATGTGTCATTTCCGCAGCGCTGTTCCCCGGAAATGACGGATTTAATCTTATTTCCGTCGTGCGCGACGGAAACTCTGCGAGGCTTTGACCCGAATTAGCACTTTGTCTACACGTTGAAAGGCATGCCTGTGAAAACGGCATGCTTTTTTTGTATGAACAGGACGGGTTTGCAGATAATATAGGAAAACTTCGAGTTGGTGCCGCGGTGAACGACAATTCTTCCGGAGACAGGCCGCGCCGGCCGCTGGCCTATATCAATCAAATCGGCGTTACGCAGCTGCATCTCAGAAATCCGCTCGTGATCGCGATGTGGTCGGCGCTGTTCCCGGGCTTCGGGCATCTGCTGCTGTCCAGATATATCAGGGCGATCGTCCTGTTTTTATGGGAAATCTTCATCAATTTACGCGCCCAAATCAATATGGCGCTGTTTTATTCGTTCCTGGGTCAGTTCGATCTGGCAAGAGATGTCATCGATATAAGATGGTCGCTTTTATATATACCGACGTATCTTTTTGCCGTCTGGGACAGCTATATGCTGGCCGTCGACATGAACAAGCAGTATATATTGGCCTCGCGCGAGGACGCCCCGATCACTCCGTTTTTGATTAAAAGCCTGGGCATCGATTTTCTTAGCAAAAAACCGCCGCTTGTGTCGTCCGCCTGGTGCGCTATGGTGCCCGGCCTCGGCCATATCATGCTCCAGCGGATCCTGCACGGCGCTTTTGTGCTGATCTGGTGGGTCGCGATCGTCTACTATTCAAACGCCCTCACCGCGCTGCATCTGACATGCTTCGGCCAGTTCGACGGGGCGCGGCAGGTGCTTGAACCACAATGGTTTTTGAATCTGCCGTCCGTCTTTTTCTTTTGCGTTTACACGACCTATGTCAATTCTGTCGAAAGCAACAGGCTGTTCGACAGGGAACAGTCGCAGTTTATGAAGCGCAATTACCAAAGCGCGCAGTTTCCATTTCCGATAATCAAGGCAGGTGAGACCGGGGCGCCTATGTATGTAGCGGCGATGTTTAAACAGACCGTCGAGGTCGAGCTGGCGGTGACGGCCCTTGAGGGCGCGGGCATCCAAAAAAACAGTATCCTGGCAGTGCCCGTCGAGACAAAGGCGCACAGCGGCAGGCTGTTCGACACCACGTTCGCCTCGTCGGGCGACAGCCTGCTTGACCTGCCGATGATCCTCGGCGCGCTCGTCTGTCTCTCCGGGTGTATATACGGCTATATATTGGCGTGGGGGCCGGTCGTCTGGGGCGTCATCGGCGCGGCCGCCGGGTTTGGGGCAGGCCTTTGTATCAAGCTTTTTGTTTTAAAAAAGAAAAGGACGCGGGCGACAAAGTCCGAGGTCGTCATCCTCGTTGCCTGCGAGGAAAACAAGGCCGAATTCGTATGCCGGACGCTCCGCGACAACGGCGCGCTCGGCGCCAATATCGCCGAAGGCAGCGCCGGCTAAACAGGCTCGTAACGCTTTCCGTACGCAAAACAGTGCCCGATGAGATAGATGACGACAAAAATCGGGAACGAGTAATAATGCTCCCAATTCTGCGGGTCATACATCTTCAGCCAGGTAAAAAAGGGCTCGCAGACAAACGCGGAAAACCCGGCGAAAATCCCCGCTTTGACAAACTTGTTCAAAGACGGATTGATCTGATAAAAAAGCATGGCCGCGACCGGCAGCAGCGAAAAATTCCACGGGGCATACGGCGGGATCGTCGGGATGACGGCGGAATGATAGCCCCACAGGCCCATCGACATTCCGAGCATGTCGAGATACGACGAAATAATGAGCACGATAAAGCCGGCGCAGAACAGGCGCATTGAGCTTTCTTTTTTTCTGACGGCGGCCCAGACAGCCCAGGGCAGCACGGCCAGTACGGCTTCAAGCCACCAGTGCCAGGTCAGAAAAATATCGCTCTGCCAAAAACGGAAGAAATCAACCTTGAGCTGATGAAAGGCTTCGTTGAATCCGGAGGCTCTGTCAATGATATTTTGTTCGACCATGAACGGTAATTCCTTTGTGCGATCGATCCGTATAGTATAATCGCCCCTGAAAGGATTATGCCTGCCAACATATAACAGCACCGCCGCCTTGCAATCGAGCATAAACGGACCGCTTATACGAATACTTAAAATGTTATGCAAATGATCCAATCGATGGTGGTATTATGGGAATCCTGAAAAAAGCCGGGGGCTTTCTTTTATATAAGGAGCACAGAAACGACGAGCGCGGCTTTGAGCTGCTTGAGGGCGAAAACGAGGGGGAATTGAATCCCCCGGCTGCGAGCGCGCCCGGAGGCGGAGGACAGCCGAACGCGCGGGAAACGGAACGCGCGGAAGGGCAAAGCGGCTCCGGCAAAAAGAAAGATCGGCGGAAAAAAGGTTTTTTTACGAAGCCAGAAAAAGAGCCGGCCGCGGGCGACACGGAAGAAGCCTGCCGGCCGCCGGAGAATCCCGAGTTCATATCCGCAAGGCTGTGCGACAACATGCAAACGATCCGGCAGAAATTCCACATGCCGAGAAACCGGGACGTCTTTATCCGGGAGTTCAAGCTCGGCTGGAAAATAAACGCGGGCCTTTGCTATATCGAGGGCATGGTGGATGCGGCTACGCTCAATCAAGCCGTTTTGCCCCGGCTGATGAGCAAGGAGATCATCAATGAGATCGGCAGGCGCCGCCCGGTCGACGTCCTGCTTGACAGCGTCCTCACAATATACAAAGTGGAGAAACTTCAGCGGTTCACGGACATCGTGCTGCAGCTGCTCCGCGGCGCGAGCGTCCTTTTCATCGACGGCTGCGACGAATGCATCGTCATCGATACCGTCGGATATAAGATGAGAAACATCGAGCAGCCGGTGACGGAAAAGGTCGTCAAGGGCTCGCAGGAGGGATTTACCGAAAACCTCCGGACAAATATCACGATGGTCCGGCGCATCATCAAAAATGAGAATCTCATCGTAGAAACAATGACGGTCGGCAAGACCGACAACAACAGCGTGGCTATTATGTACCATGATGAATTCGCCAATCAGGAGGTCGTTCAGGAAGTCAAAAAAAGGATCAATGCGATTGATACGGACTTCCTGCCCGGCAACGGCGTTCTGGGGCAGTTTATTGAGGACAATCCCTACGTGCTGTTCCCGCAGACGCTATCGACCGAGCGCCCCGACCGGACCGCGTCCTTCATCATGGAAGGACAGGTCGTCCTGTTTGCGGACGGCACGCCGTTTGGGCTCTCCGTCCCCGTCACCTTTTTCCGCCTCCTGCATTCGTCGGAGGACGCCAACGCACGCTGGATCTACGGCACGTTTCTGAGGTTCGTCCGGATTTTCGGCCTTTTC